>JAGRAX010000054.1 GCA_020434365.1 Bdellovibrionales bacterium | reverse complement strand
TTTTATCTAAACATCGATCCATTGAAATTTTGATTTTTGTTATTTTATACAAGTTTGGAGACAATCTTGCGCAGGGACTTCTCAGACCTTTTCTTGTAGATATGGGGTACTCAGCTACACAGCGAGGCGTAGCACTTGGAACCATAGGACTTGTGGCAACACTTTCTGGAACTTTTGTTGGAGGCATCAGCACGAATATCCTGGGCCTGGGACACTGTCTTTGGCTCTTCGGTTTTCTTCAAGTATTTTCAAACATTGGTTATGTTTTTCTAGCGAAAACCGGCGTAGACCTACCCCTTTTTTATGGAGCTATGGCCTTTGAAACTTTTACACAAGGCTTGGGAACAGGTGCTTTCTCTGTGCTTCTCATTCGAATGACTCAAAAAAGATTTTCTGCCACACAATACGCATTGTTCTCTAGTACTTTTGGGCTCGCCAGGGTTCTCGCAGGACCTCTGAGTGGATTTATGGTTGATGCTCTAGGCTGGGTGCAGTTTTTTTGGGCCTCTATTGGTTTTGGAATTCCAGGGCTCATTCTGCTTCAACGCTTCTCTCCTTTGGGAGAAAGGGACCCTCACATTCACGTGCAAGCGATACAGATCAAAGAAAAAGCCAGCAAGGCTCAAATTGTGTCCAGAGCTTGGTTTGGGTTGCTTTTGGGCATGCTTGTAACTTCCTTTTGTATGGGATGTTTAAACTATGCAAAAGCTATTCGAACGGACAAATCTGAAATTCTCAGCCTCGGAGATGCAATTTTGAGGGTCTACATGCCTCAAAGCAGTGTGGATTGGATTCAAACAACAGGTGTGATAAGCTTTGCACTCGCGATCGGTCTTATTTTTGCTGCGCATAAAGCTGCGCGCGGACAAAATTGATTTTTATCTTCCCGCGACGATAGTAGGAAAAAAACTATAACATGAAACAACTTTATTCTTTTCATCAAGACTCTCAGGGAAACATCCAAATCAAAACCGCTTTGCAAGGTCTTGAGCTCATCAACCAAGCTCTACTCAACAAAGGTACAGGTTTTTCTCCAGAAGAGCGTGAAACCTTTTGTCTCGAGGGACTGCTCCCAATCCATCATAGCAGCATTGATGAGCAGTGCGCACGCATGTATGAGAATATCTCGAAGAAGAGCACTGATTTGGAAAAATACATAGGATTGATTTCTCTTAAAAGTAGAAATGAAACCCTCTTTTACAGGCTTCTGGCAACACATTTAGAAGAGATGATGCCCATCATCTACACCCCAACCGTGGGCTTGGCTTGCCAGGAGTTTAGTCACATTTTTAGAAAAGTAAAAGGCCTGTGGATTACGCCTAAAGACAAAGGGAAAATAAAAAAGCTACTTCAAAACATTGCTCAGGATGACATCCGCCTCGTTGTAGCAACCGACAATGAAAGCATTTTAGGGATTGGAGACCAAGGAGCAGGAGGGATCGCCATTTCAGCTGGCAAACTTGCTTTGTACTGTGTGGGTGCAGGAATCCATCCTCACTACGTGTTGCCCGTTTCTCTGGACGTTGGGACCAACAATGAAAAGCTTCTTCGTGACCCCCTGTATGTGGGATACCGAGAGAAAAGACTATCGGGTAAAGAATATAACGATCTCGTCTCTGAGTTTGTTCAAGCATTGAAAGAAACATTTCCAGGTGTTTTGTTACAGTGGGAAGACTTTAAAAAGCAAAATGCCTTTGATGTTTTGGACAGACATAGAAATGATATTCTCTCTTTCAATGATGATATTGAAGGAACTGCGGCTGTTGCTCTGGCAGGCTTAATCAATGCCTGTAAAGTCAAAGGCACCAAACTCAAGGATGAAAAGGTTCTAATTGTAGGCGCGGGGGCAGCCGGTGTAGGGATCGCTAGGCTTTTAAGATATCGAATGTGCAAACAAGGCCTAACGCAGCAGCAAGCCATGCAAAAAATCGCTCTTACCGATTCCCAGGGGCTTTTGACAGAGACGCGCCACAATGAAGTAGAAAGGTATAAAAAAGATCTTCTTTTTGTCTTGGAAGAATCCAACACTTTGGAAGCCGATGCAAAGTTGGAGGAAATTGTTCAACACCTAAAGCCAACCATTGTCATAGGCACTTCAGGACAAGCAGGAGTCATCAATCAATCGATTGTAGCTACGATGTGTAAGTACGTAGATCGGCCCATCATTTTCCCATTTTCAAATCCAACCAGTCTGTCAGAAGCAGTCCCTAAAGACCTGATTCAATGGTCTGATGGAAAAGTTCTCACGGCAACGGGGTCTCCTTTTTCACCCGTACATTACAAAAACAAGGAATACCCCATTGGCCAAGGAAACAATGTATTTATTTTCCCTGGAATTGGCCTTGGAGCAATGATCAATCAGTGTACATGTATTGATGATGAAATTTTTGAATTCTCTGCCCAAGCATTGGCAGACTCAGTTGGCTCCAAAGATCTAGAAAAAGGCCAACTCTTTCCAAGCATCGACCAACTACAAAATGTCACACACACGATTGCTATGGCTATTGGCGTGCATATGGGGAATCAAAGAATCAAAGAAGACCTCTTAGCTCAGACTTGGTTTCCGGAGTACCCTGTAATCACGCCTGCTTCGTAGAGTTCAAACCTGTGTTTTTATATATATAAATTTATCTTATATATCATTAAATTTTTTAAATTTGCATTATAGTTCATTTTGATTTTTATTAAGTCTATCACTAAGGTGGGCGTAAGGGGAAATGTCTACTTCGAGGTTAGAGAGCGAGGGGCTCTTTTCTAGGGGGAATCATCAAAGCCTTACGAGTTGCCATGTAGTGGCTATGTCCAACCAAAGCCATTGGAAATAAGAAAAAACCTACAATTGGAATCAATCCTGACATCCCCAAGCCCAACACATAGGGAAAATTTTTCTGTGCCCATCTAAGCCGATCTCCAACACTCAAAGCAAATATACTCATAGCGTAATCCGCTATCATAAAACCAAACCAAAAGCATGTAGCAACAGGCGCGATAAAAACAATCATGACAGGACCAAGGCCAGGAAACAATGTAAGTATCCAAAAAAGGAAAAGCAAAATCAAAAGCACCAGCTCTTTGAATAGCTCCCTACATATAGGAACTATAAAACGATCCATATAGCTGCTACCCATTTTCTCTTGTGCCTTATATCCAGACTCCAACATTGTTTTTTCAGACAAAAGCTCCCAAAACCAAGAGCAGATAATATTCGAAATTAAATAGGGAAGCGCAAAACTAGCAATCAACAAAAATATTGAACTTAGGATATATAAAATGATTTTAAGAGTGAAGACAAAGACTTTTTTCCACCAAATCAATTGAGAAAGATCATCGGAAAGAGACATCTGCTGCAACACCCAATCTGAAAAAAACCTCACCATATCCAAGAAAAAATACGCTGAAAAAGAAACAGTACATACAAAAACAATCAATGATATTGTAAGAGGAAGGACCAAACCCTTTCTCACAGATCTATTACTCTGAACAAGTTCCCAACCTTTCTTACAAGCAAGAAGGCCCAAAAAAAAATCCTTAAAAAACACTTATGACTTCTTTTCCATAAGAAAAAAATATGCCAATTGTCCCCAAGCAAACAAAAACAATAGGCCTCCAATAGGTGTGATGTGAACCATCCATGACAATGACGTGATTGCGTACAAATATAATGATCCTGAAAAAAATAAAATTCCTAAAAATACAATCATGAACGAGTTATAAAATATTTTTTTCCTAGAAGACATTGCCTCCCCCAACGCAAGAAAGCATAACAAAGCCAGAGAATGAATCAAATGATACAAAGCACCTGTTTGATACGCCTGATACACAGCAATATCTACTTGACTCTTAATCCAATGAGCTCCAAAGGCACCAAACAAAACAGCAAAAAAGAAAGAAATAAAAGCCATGCCATAGAGTTTGTTCATGATCTATCCAGCCTCAAAGAAAACCTTGAATGCGAGCAAAAACAGCAAACCTGACAAAAAGGATATAAAATGGATCACATTGTGCCGAATGCTTTCGTGCTTGTTGATCTCAGGAATCAAATCCACAGCTCCAATATATAAAAAATTTCCTGCAGTAAAAGGCAATAAGAAAGTCCAATTCAAAGCATCAGAAGAAAAATATACAAACATACATCCCACAGGAAAACCAAACGCCGAGAACATATTGAACAACAAAGCTTTTTTTCTGGTCCAACCGCCATGAAGGAGAACGCCAAAGTCACCTAGTTCTTGAGGGAGCTCATGCATAATGGCCGCAAACCAAGTAAACCAACCTACCCTTACATCAATCAAAAAACTTCCGGCTACGGCCATGCCACCCAATATATTGTGCAAGGTATCAGAAACCAAAACCATATACGTCAAAGGTTTGTGATGTGAATGTGCGGGCTTGTGACAGTGGTGCCACTGTAAAAACTGCTCTAACACCATAAAAGTGCAAAAGCCCAGCATAAGCCATATAAACGGAAGCAACAAAGAGTCCATTTCTTCTAAAGCTTCTGGAAGCAGGTGGAAAAATGCGCCCCCAATCAAGCTTCCTGCAGAAAAAGCCACTACCGTAAGCAAACTCTTTTTTATCAGAGCCTCGGGGATAAAATAGGATAAGCCTCCCAGCAACGAAACCGCAATCATGCTCAAAGAAGCCAATACAAGCGAAATTTGAATGTTCATTTCCATACAAAGAGCCTTAGCGGCTCTTTCTTCTTAACAAAATCTCTATTTTTTGAATACTTAATCTATCCAATCAATTTCAACTCTACGATTTTTTTCTCTACCCTCTTTTGTAGAATTGTCAGCTCTTGGGACTTGAGGGCCATAGCCTTTGGCTGAAACTTGCTTTTCTGGAATCCCTACGGAGATCAAATAATCTCTTACGGCCTCGGCTCGACTCTGAGAAAGCAATAAATTATAGTTCGGATCACCCGTATTATCTGTATGCCCTTGAATTTCAACTTCGACTTCTGGAAATTTTTTGAGTTCCAAGGCTACTTCTTTGAGTACTTCCATAGCATTTGGTGTGAGTTCGAGACTATTGAGTTCAAAGTTGACACCTTCCAATACACCACGAGCTTTGCTCTTTTGAGGACAACCTTTTTGATCTACTTTTTGGTCAGCAGCCGTATCTGGACATTGATCTATACCATCAGCGACTCCATCTTGATCCTGATCTACAGGACAACCAAGTTCGTCCACAACTGCGCCTTGAGGCGTTTTTGCACATTGATCCACCTGATCTTCTATTCCATCTGCATCCGCATCATTCAAAGCATGGTCTTCACCTTGAGATTCAAGATCAATTTCACAACCCTGGGCATCTACATCCGCTCCCCGTGGACTGTCAGCACATTGGTCTACATTGTCTGCAACACCATCTTGATCCGTATCTTTTTCGTCCTCTCCTTGTTTTTTGGATCCAAAAAGAAAAAAGAAACCTGCCATCAATTCGGCATTGCTCTGCCAGTCATTGTCAATGTAGATTCCATCGTCAACCTTACTCCCTACATAACGGCCCTCAACCCTAAAACCCGCATCGTCTCCCGCAAAAAACCTGAGTCCAACCCCACCATTTACACTGAGGTCATACTGTGCATCCAAAGTATCCGAGTTGACTCTTTCTATTCCTCCTCCTGCAGTCACAAAAGGTCTCACCACCTTTGTGGGAAAGAAGTTATAGAGAAGATTCATCCGATACGCCTCCATGATAAATTTTTCTCCCGAAAATGGAGCTTGGTTGTTCGCTTCAGAAAACCCTTTTTGGACTGAAAGTTCTGCACTCACCTGATCCGAAAAAAAATGACCGATTCGAATTCCGACAAGCGGTGCATCACTTGGCTGCACCGATCCATATTCATAAGGAAAGGAAAATCCAAAATATGGGCTGAGCTCAGTTTTGCCCTGAGTGCTTGCATATACAGGACACGTCATACACAAAAAAATTGTAGCCATTACCAGGTGAATGAATCTTGTTTTCATTTTCTTCTCACTTTCTTATAGAGACAATAGTGCTTGTCTCTCCTCAACTACAAAAAGGTAATTGCCAAACCAATTTGAGTCGTTGTATCTAACTTTTTTCTTCCCGTAACAGGTTGATTGTCAAATCGGATTGCAAAACCACTTTGAAAAGCCAAGTTTTCTTTCAGGTTGATTTGCAGTGCACTCAAGGTATTGACTCGAATGTCTTTTCCTTGTTTCACGTTGAAAAGAGCTTCGAGATCCTGTGTAAAAGACGCTGTTTTTGAAAAACGATAACGATACTGAGAAAAACTTCTTGCAGCATAAATATTGGCATCAGGTTCTGGCAACCTCTCTTCTCTCGTAAAATCAAAACCAGCTTCGTACTGAAATTTATGTATATTTGTATCAATCAAAGAGTGCGCCAAACCCGCAGATCCACCATAACGAAGTTCAAAACCAGCAGGCTCATCAGCACCAATTTTACTCAAGGCATACAGAGAAATTGCATTGGATACAAATCGATCATATCTGAGCACTGTATTCCAGTTTTTTGTGTTGGTACTGGTCACACCCCCAGACTTTGCCCTGCCATACGCGCCATTGCCAGTCCATGAAATCTTGTTTTTATCAACTTTGTAACTTAGGAGGGAGTTACCTCCAACGGTCTGGTTGACCGCATTTCCACTGTTGACTACTGCACTAAATCCAGCATTGGCCTCCCACTGCTCTTTTTGAGCGAAAGCAGAAAAGCTAAAACAAAAAATCACGAAACTTAAAAATATTCCTAACTTGTTCATAAGACCTGTGCTTATACCCTTGCTAAGGAGCTCCTTCAAGAAAAATACACAAGTCCAAAGTTTCAATTGGTGATATAATCTTTAGGCAATGGTCATCATCTCAAAAGACGCGCTACGCAAAATCAAAACCATAGGAGGTTCTGAGCTTGTAGAAAAAATGATTGATGTCTTTGTTCATGGCGCAAAAGAAAAAATCCAATCCTTGGAGAACCGATCCGCCTGGCAGGAAGAAAGCTTTTTTGAAGAAGCAGAAAGTATAGGGCATACACTAAAATCCTCTGCCGCCTATTTGGGCCTAACTCAGCTGCAAAAAATTGCAGATCGAGTAGAGCAAATGGCCATTGAAAAAAATAAGCTCCAATTGGATGGAGAGTTAGATCTTCTCCGCGACGAACTCATCGCGTCACTTTCAAGTTTGATAGAATTGAGAAAGGGGTCCATTTGATGAAGCATATCGTTGTCATTGAGGACAATCCCGATAATCAACTCGTGGTGGAAGCCATACTCAAAAAACGCTATCGGGTGAGCTGTTTTGAAACAGGCCTCACAGCCTATGAATACATGCTAGAGGAAATTCCTGATGCCATGCTTTTAGATATTTCACTACCAGATATGGATGGTCCGGAGGTCCTCGCTTTGATTCGCTCGTCTATGCCCTTGAGAAATATTCCTGCCATTGCTCTTACTGCTCATGCCATGCAAGGAGACAAGGAAAAATTTTTAGGCCTCGGGTTCCAAGCCTATATGTCCAAACCCATATTAGATGAAGAAATGCTGTACAATGTCATCGAAGAAACACTCAAATCCAAAAGAGATTTGTGATCTTTTCAACAATTACTTATAATACTTATAAGAATCGAGAGTCCAAACCTCTACATGTCAAACTCACAAAAATATACACCAGAACACGCACACGATTTGCTTCAAGCCTATCGTAAAGAATCAAACGCCCTCAAAACACATGTTTCGGCAGTTCTACACAATCAGCTAGGTTCTTCGCTGACTTCTATCCTTTTACAGCTTCAAGTTTTCATTGATCAGACAGAAAGCGAAAAAAACAAAAAGTCTCTGGAAGAAATCAGAGAAAATATCAGAAATTGCTATGATATTTCTTCGACTCTACATAAAAACTTAAAAAATGACTCCATCTCACAAGAGCCTTCGGAGTTTTTTTCATGGATCAATCAAAAAATGCCTCAACTTGAATCTCATTTTCCGATCTCAATACAGCTTCAATCGCAAGCTGATCAATGGTCTATAGATCTACCCTTTCTGCTCAATACTACACTGGTGCAGCTATCGAAGCAGTATTTCAATGACTCGATTGAAAGAGTCTCTGATCATATTGAAATTGCAATGACAAACAAAGACAACATCATTTCTCTTACAGCTAAAGATAATGGTGTAGATATCTCTCGTTCTGAAGCGAGCTACCAGCACTTAAAGAAAAGAATTACACTGATGAAAGGTGAGTTCGAAATTTTGCATCAAGACAATCGAAATCAAATGCAATTGAAGATTGGATATCTCAATGAGTAAAGAAAAAGTAAAAATCATCCTCGCCGATGATCACTCCATTCTGCGCTCGGGACTTACAATGCTCCTTCAAGCCAGCAACATGGAAGTGATTGCTGAGGTAGAAAATGGACATGCTGCAGTCACTGCATGTTTGGATCACAAGCCTGATGTTCTCATCATTGATATCTCCATGCCAGAAGGCGCAGGTCTACCCGCAATCGAGAAAGTGAAAAATGTTTCACCCGAAACAAAAATTTTGGTCTTGACCATGCATAGTGATCCTGCTTGGGTCCGCTCTGCCATTTCTTCGGGCGCAAGTGGTTATGTTGTAAAAAAATCAGCGGATCAGGTCTTGATCAAAGCCATTGAAACCATCATGAATGGCGAAACCTATATTAGCAACAGCAATCACGAAATTGATGAATATGGACTTCATTCAAATCCAGAAGCCGAATTAGAAAAAATTAAAAACAAAAACTTACTCAGCGAAAGAGAAATTCAAGTTCTCAAGTACATTGCCTATGGCTATACTTATCAAGAAATTGCAAAAAAACTTTTTCTCAGCGTAAAGAGTGTCGAAACCTATCGCTCACGAATTGGAAAAAAGTTAAATTTAGATAGCCGAGCAAAATTGGTTCGTTTTGCACTAGACAGCGGTCTCATATCTTCTGATGACTACGTATAGTACTCATTTTGCTTTCTAATCAGCAAATTTCATTTGGAAAAACATATGAATCAAGGTATCCCTACCTTGTACAAATTTTCTAAAAACGTGGGAGATATCATGAAATTTGCCAGACATTTCTTCATATACATTTTTATTCTCAACTGTGCGGCTTGTGTAACCTTAAACGAAACCGGTCAATCTGTTTTCATGTTGACAAGTGAAGAGCAGGAAAAAGAGTTGGGAGAAAAAGGATATCAAGAAGTCCTCTCCAAAGAAAAAATCAGCAAAGATCAAAAAACCATTGCGATTCTTGAGCGTGTAGGACATCGCATTGCTAAAGTAGCTGGCAAGCCTGATTATCAATGGGAGTTTACACTGATCGAATCTGATCAACTCAACGCATGGTGTATGCCAGGAGGAAAAGTTGCAGTATACACAGGCATTCTTCCCTATATGCAAACAGAAGCTGGAATGGCCGTGGTCTTGGGCCATGAGGTTGCTCACGCAACGCTCAGGCATTCTGGTCAAAGAATCAGCCGAGAAATGGGGATCGGAACAGCTTTGCAAATTTTCTCAGGAGGATCTTCTGGGGATCAAAATGCTTTGCTAGGTTTGCTGGGAGCGGGAGCAAGATTTGGAACCATGCCCTTTGATCGGAAACATGAAACTCAAGCAGATTTGATTGGATTAAAGTACATGGCCAAAGCAGGCTATGATCCAAAAGAGTCCGTTGCATTTTGGCAACGTTTTGGAAAAGCCACACAAGGATCTGCGCCACCTGAATTTCTATCAACTCACCCTGGCGCTTCTACACGTATCAAAGACTTACAACAAAATATGTCCCAGGCCCTATCTCTTTACAATCAAGCAAGTGCGCAATATGGGACGGGGACTTCACTCTAAATAGAAAAAATGGCAAATACTTCTCAATCTTCTTTGGCCATCATCAGTGCGATTCTAGGAAATCTAGCCATTGCTATAAGTAAGTTTACAGCATCCTTTTTTACTTCAAGCGCAGCTATGTTTGCGGAAGGCATTCATTCCCTTGTTGATACTGGAAATGGTATTCTGCTTTTGGTAGGCATTCGTAAAAGTCAAAGACCTCCAGATCACGAGCACCCTTTTGGATATGGAAAAGAAATCTATTTTTGGACTTTGGTTGTATCCATTCTTATTTTTGCATTGGGTGGAGGTATCTCCATTTATGAAGGACTGATTCACCTCTTTACGCCCAGACCTCTCGGAGACCCTTTTTGGAATTACATTGTCCTTGCCATTGCCTTCGCATTTGAATTTTCAGTTCTCATCATTGCACTCAAAGAGTTTAACCGTTTTCGAAAACCTGGCCAGTCTATATTTCAAGCCATAAAACAAAGCAAAGACCCAAGTCTTTTCACAGTTCTTTTTGAAGACGCCGCAGCCACTGTAGGGATTGTCATTGCCTTTTTGGGAGTATGGATGGGGCAGCTTTTTCAAAACCTCTATATGGATGGTCTTGCATCACTTTTGATCGGCATCATTTTATGTTTGGTTGCTTTTTTCTTGGCTGTCGAAACCAAAAGCCTTCTTATTGGTGAGTCTGCAGATCCAGACATGGTCGCAAAAATCAGGGACATACTGGAGAAGATCCCCTATAGCGCGGGAGCTTCAAATATTTTGACCATGCATTTTGGCCCTCAATATATTCTCGTCAATGTAGATCTACGTTTTAGAGAAGGAACCACTGCAGATCAAATGATTGCTTGCATTGATCAGGTTGAGAGGCAGCTACTCAAAGAATTTCCTCAAGTAAAAAAAGTTTTTGTTGAGGCTGACTCTCTCGTGTCTGTATAAAACTCTACTGATTTCGTAGAGATTCGATTTCTTCAATTTCCTTAGGTACTTGACTTAAAAGTTCACAGCCATTTTTTGTCACAAGAATATCATCTTCAATACGCACACCCACGCCTCTATATTTTTCAGGCGCATCCGTATTGTCTTCTCGAATGTATAATCCCGGCTCAATCGTAAACACCATTCCAGGCTCCAACAGCTTGGAAGATCCCTCATGACTATACAAGCCCACATCATGCGTATCCATACCCAAAAAGTGCCCGGTTCCATGAGGATAATATGTAAGATGAGCTTTTTGATCATAGATGTGATCTATATCTCCCGAAAGCAGTCCTAGTCTGCACAATTCTTCAATCAAAACTTTGCTTGCGTGCTCATGAATTGAGGCATAGGGAATTCCAGGTTTAATCATCGCAATGCACTCCTTTTGAGCTTTAAGCACTGCTTCATAAACTTCTCTCTGCCCTTGGGTATATTTTTTTCCTATAGGAAAAGTTCTTGTAATATCTGCATGATAATACTCAAACTCCCCTCCCGCATCAATCAGCAACAGCTGACCGTCTACAAGCTGATCTCTATTGCTTCCATAGTGTAAACAAGTTGCATTGTTTCCACCTGCGACAATACTGTTATATGCAGGACGACGACAACCCCCATCCTTAAAGTGATATTCTATAAGCGCCTGAACCTGATATTCATATTGACCAGGTTTTGTATTTTTCATCGCCTCAATATGGGCATGAGACGATATTGCACCGGCTTTTTTAAGAAGTACAATTTCTTCTTCCGATTTAATCAATCTCATTTCGCCAATTGCAACTTTAGGATCTTCAATTTGCAATAGTCCCTGTCCAGAGCGACCAGACATTGATTGTACTTGCAAAAGAATAGTTGTAATTTTTCGGTCCAAGGCTTCATCTAAACCTAGAGTATAATAGATTTTAGATTGAGCCTTAATGATAGAGGGAAGTCTTTCAGCAAGTTCAGAAATATCAAAACATTGGTCCATCCCAAATATTTTTTTGGCTCGTTCGATGCCGTATCTTTCACCATCCCACAACTCTGCTGTAGCGTTTCGAGGTCTACAAAAAAGAATGGATTCATATCCATCTTTTTTTGTAGAGTCCGGGAGCAATATCAAAAAGGATTCTGGCTCTTCAAAACCAGACAAATAATAGAGGTTCGGATTTTGACGAAAATCCAAAGGCACAGAAGAAGCTCTGAAGTGCTCTACAGCTGAAGGAATCAAAAACGCTCCGTCAGAAATTTTGGAAAACAATGCCTTTCGGCGATCAACATACATACGAGATATAGAATCTTTAATCATGGGAGATATCTACACCCCGAAGAAGATTCTGGCAATAGACCTTTCTAAGAATATTAGTTCGTATTTGTCCGAATCCATATGGTCTTTTTTACTTGAGCTACGCACTGGCCCTGCTCGTCTACTACATCTAAGGTAAAAATGGGTTCGGCTTTTCCATGGGAATCTAAGGTCGCAGTGATTTCATTCATCTTTTCATCCGATACGTCAAAAATCGAGGAAATGACTCCCCTTCCAGGTTTAAGAAATGAAATTTCCGTATGTTTGTCTCTAACCAAACATTTTTTCTCCAAACGATAATATAAAATCAAAGGTACAAATGGGTCGCACATTGAAAAAATAGAGCCTCCATAATGACTACCAAACATGTTGGAGTTGTAAAAACGCAAAGGCATAGACACTCTTACTCGTGGTGGGTCATGAGATAATATTTGAATACGAACACCAGCCCCCATTAAGGGTGGGTATAGATGCAACAAGCGCATCAACATCGTAAAACTCAATTTTGACTTTATTTTCTCTAAAAGCATGTAAAGCTACCACAAATTAAATATATTGTGGCTAAAGGTCAAGAGACAAGACTTTACAAGTAGGAAAGAGACATCTATACAGACATATATGCCCAGTTTAGAAAAAGATTTTGATGAAAATGTATGGGGAGAAGAACTTATGCCCTGTTCCCTACGTCCCATTACCGGATTTGTTCGAGATGGAAAGTGCTCGTGTTTTTATCAAGACCCTGGGCAGCATACTCTATGCGCTGTCATGACCAAAGAGTTTTTGGAGTATTCCAAGGCCAAAGGCAATGACTTGAGTACACCTGTTCCCGAATATGAATTCGAAGGACTTAAGGCTGGAGACCATTGGTGTCTCTGTGCGGACAGATGGATTCAAGCGCTTGAAGATGGCAAGGCACCAAAAATCAAATTGGAATCTACTCATCGTAGCCTTCTCAAAAAAGTTTCCTTGGAAGTTCTCGAGAAATACAACTATAAAACCGAAGAAAACTCTTGAAGGTTTTTTCTTTGATTTGGAGCCTCTCCAGGCTTAAAATCTTCGTGTAAGTCTTCTGCCCTACCTTGGTATCCGACTGCAAGAATACACATCGGATGAAATTCTGATGCCTTCAAATCAGCCCAAAGTAAAGCTCGCTCCTGATCAAAACCGCCCATTGCATGACTGATTAAGCCCATATTGTTTGCTTGAAGCATCAAAGACATCATTGCACTTCCACAATCAAATTCCGCCCATCGATTTGGTTTTCCTGTGCTAGAAAAATTTTTCCTTGCATATATCGCAATCAGAATGGGCGCTTTTGACGCCCACAGTTGATTTTTTTCCGCCAAAAGAGCCACCACTTTTTGTTTCTGTTTTGTACTCTTTGCGACAATAAACTTCCATGGTTGCTCATTGAAACAAGAAGGTGCCCAACGAGCGGCTTCTAACAAAGCAAAAATCTGATCCTCAGAAAGTGCCTTTTCCAAAAAAGACCTCGGAGACCATCTC
>JAGRAX010000053.1 GCA_020434365.1 Bdellovibrionales bacterium | reverse complement strand
TTTTTAAGAATTTTGTGCGGCACTGTTTCTTAAATCTTCAATGTTTTTTTTGTAATTTGTTCCTCGAAAGACTGCCGACCCTGCAACAAATACTTCTGCTCCACTACGCATAGCCAGAGGGAGAGTGTTCGAGTTGATCCCTCCATCAATTTCGATCAAGGTTTGCATAGAGTTTTGATCAATCTGATTGCGAAGTTGTTTGACTTTATCTAGGCAAAAGGGAAGGAAACTTTGTCCTCCAAATCCAGGATTTACACTCATGACAAGGACAAGATCAAGGTCTTGCAATATATTTTCAAGTAAAGATACAGGGCTTGCAGGGTTGATGGAAACACCTGCTTTGATCCCTAGTTTTTTTATATGATCTACGGCTCTGTGAAGGTGCGCATCAGCTTCCTGATGGATGGTAATCCAATCTGCTCCAGCATCTGCATATTGAGAGATTGAGCTTTGAGGTTTTTCAATCATCAAATGTACATCTAAGGGAAGAGTGGTGACTTTGCGAATGCATGCAATGACGGGAGGACCCAGAGTAAGATTGGGTACAAAGTGACCATCCATTACGTCTACGTGAATCCAATCTGCTCCGGCATCTTCGACGGCTTGAATTTCGTCTCGAAGACGTCCAAAGTCAGCTGAAAGAATCGAAGGTGCAATGATCATGGGGATGCTTGTACTATAAAGTGCGAAGAACTGACAAGCATTCCTTTTTTGAGTTTTTTGAGCTTGCTAAGATTCTGTGAGGTGGATGGAATGCCCCTCTGTCGTAAGGTTTCTTCAAGTTGTGAATTTGAGTGGGCATTCACATCTCCAACCACCCATTCTTGACTGCACCTTCCTTCGGATATGAGTAGAGAGACTTCTTGCCCCTGACTGCTCTGGCCAAAGAGAGGTTTCTGATCTAAAATTTTATTTTTCACCTCTTCTGAACACACATAGGACAGCTTTACAGTATTCAATTCTAGTTTTGAAAGGCTTTGTTTGACTAGAGAAAGTTGGGTGCCCACGAGCTTGGGCATGGAGTCAATGGATGGAGTTTTACTGACAATTACAAAAATTTTTCGACCTTTTGGAATTTTTTGCATGGGCGCTATGGATTGATGGATGATGGTTTCGGGGATATACTCTGGATCAAATCTTTCTTCTTTGACTTTGAGATCCAGACCCAATTGGTCCAAAGTTTGCTCGGCCTCTTTGATGGGCATGCCCATCAAAGAGGGCACTTCAATATGAGCTTTTTCCTGGACCAGAATTTGAATCGAAACAAAAAAAGACAATGCGGCGCAAGAAAAAAAAATTGCGATATAAATGAAAGCGAATTTTATTTTAGATTCCATGACTCTATATGTTTTGATTGAAGGTATGTAATGAACTGCGAGGAACTTTGCCTTGACTTCCCTTCTCTCTGCATTTGCGTGATTTCGACGCATTGATCTTGGCATTGAATCCATACTTTTTGATCTTCAATGAAAAGAGATCCCATAGGTTTTGAGGTTTTTTTTTCGCTGAGGGTACTTTTGAAAATTTTTATTCTTTGATTCTGGGCGAATGTGTAAGCTCCCGGAAAAGGATTTAATCCTCTGATATGATTGTGGACTTCCCATGCAGATCTAGACCAGTCGATCTGGGCTTCTGCAACGCTTATTTTATGTGCATAGCAAACCTGTGTAGGATCTTGTTTTTGGTATTGATCTTTACCTTCATTGACAAGATCTAAGGCCTCGATCAGTGCCTGTGCTCCGACACTTGTCATTTTATGAAAAAGATCCCCTGTGGACATCTCATGATCTATTGGGATGGTCTTTTGGAGCAATACATCTCCAGCATCCAGTTCAGGAACAATTTTCATGATACTGACGCCACTTTGGGTATCTCCTGCCATAATGGATCGATGAACGGGCGCAGCGCCTCTCCATCGAGGTAGCAGAGAAGCATGAAGGTTGAGTATGCGATGTGGCGCCGAGATCAACCAAGGTTTGAGAATTTTTCCGTAGGCCACTACAACAAATATGGCATCTTTCATGCTGACAAGACGCTCTCGGATGGACGTTTTGCTCAATTTTTCTGGGTCGATGCATGAAAGGTCAAGCTCTTGAGCTCTTGTTTTTACCGGGCTGGGGCGGAGCTTTTGACCTCTACCTGCAGGCCGGTCGGGTTGAGTCACAACCAGGTCTATGGGGTAGTTTTGTTTTGCAAGCTCTGTCAGCAGATCAGCTGCAATTTCGGGAGTTCCAAAAAAAACAATTTTTCTTTTTTCAGTCACGTTGGTGCTTATGAGGCTAGAGCTGGACTTTCTCGTCTTTTTGTTCCAGCTGAACTTTTTTTATCACTTCTTTTCGATAGAGTTCTCGTTTCACTGATGAAACATAATTGACCAAAAGTTTTCCATCGAGATGGTCAATCTCATGTTGAAAGCATATGGAGAGAAGCCCATCTGCTTCCATACGAAAGGCCGAGCCGTCTAGGTTTTGTCCTTCAAGAATGATCTCAAAGGCTCGGTCTACTTCCACACCTAAGCCAGGAACACTCAGGCAACCCTCCTCAATTTTTGCTTCTCCTTCTGTCTGTGTCACAACAGGGTTGCAAACCGTATATAATGGACCCAGGTGTCCTTCTTCGTCAGGAACTTGGACAACAATAAGCCTTTTCAAAATGCCAATTTGTGGAGCAGCCAGGCCGATGCCATTGGCATGCTTCATGGTTTCGACCATGTCCTGTGCCAAGTGCGCAAGTTCAATGTCAAATTGCTGAATCGGCTCTGAAACCCTATGAAGTAAGGGGTTTGGATAGGTTAGAATGTTTCGGATGGCCATGGTCCTACTATAGTCTTTCTGTGGGTTGGGATCAAGAGCCGAGTCAAAAACAAGCCTCAGATCGTAGACGAAGCTTATTTCTTGTTCTTCTTTTTTGAGGAAACAACGCTTTTGAGAAAGCGCGACAAGTCCTGCCTTCGAATTTCGGAGAGCTCGAAAAACTCAATACCTAGACCTTCTTCAAATTCGGGAAGTGTAGGTTTGCTTCCCATACGAATATGAACAATTTCCGCCGGGATTGTGAATTTTCTTTTGGAGGTAGGGTGAATCAAAACCACTTGGACGCGATCTCCAATTGTAAAATGCCCAGCAGGAGTTTTGACAAAAAGCCCACCTTTGCTGATATTTTTTGTGAGAGCATCGTAACTTTTTTGGGTTTCATGAAGCTCTACAGGGATTTCTGTATCGGCACGAGGAAACTTTCTGCATCCCAAACCTTTGGCATCAATGAGTTGTTCCAAAAACCGGTCAAACTCTCTGGATCTTCTAGATTCAATCTTTACAAACTCAAAGGCCACCCCAGGTGTTTCTTTGAGTTGGTTGGGTCCAATGATGCGAATGACTTTTCCGGTGACTCGTATGGGGTTGTCGGAGTCAGGTATGGAGATGTTCATTTCTAATTTCTGACCCTTTTTTACTGAGACCTGGGACGACTCTAAAAACATCCCGCTTTTGCTGATATCTCCCGTATAAATTTGTTCATATTCGTCGTGTCCCAGAATTTGAATCCGCACCTTGGCTTCAATTCTGGCTCGAACACGTGGTTTTTTGATGTCGTCTTTTTTATTCATGACTTAGGATCAACCGAGATGGGCAGATATACACGAAAGATGCTGAAAAAAAAGTAAAAATAGAGAATCACAAAGTTGCAATGGTGGGTAATATTTTGCAGTTCCGGAATTAGCGAATGCTAAAAGTTTCGTTTAAGAGTTTTTTTATAGTCATATTGTAGTATTGATATTACTCCAAACTTGCTTTGAGTTTCTGAAACACCTCGATTTGCTTTTCTTTTTCGTCAAAAGCCACAAATACCGTGTCATCTCCCGCCAATACGCCGACAATGCCTTGCCACGCTTGCTTTTCAACTTCGACCGAAAGCTTGGGCGCACCGCCCAAGTCGGTTTTGAGTACCAGCATGTAAGGGCCGGCAGGCATAACGCTGTGAAGCGTTTTTTTCATCTCTTCTTTAAAATAATTGGGGTGGTGCTGATCCTGAGGGAGTTGATAGATGCCAGAGGCTTTGTACACTCCCATCTCAACAAGATCTCTAGAAATGGTGGTTTGCGTGGCTGAAAATCCCTGTGCCGAAAGCTCTGATGCGAGCTCTTCTTGTTTTTTGAGGCTCTTGTTTTGGATGATATACCTTAAGGTTTCTTGACGCTTCTTTTTTTGTTTGTCGGTGCGCATGATGTAGCTGACAGATCTAAAGGGTTTTTAAAGTAGATCAAGGTCTTTTTCTACAAAAAAAAGCCGAGGAAGGTCCTCGGCTTTTTTGCTTACTTATTTAGGAGCAATAGGCCTCCCAAAATTTTTTTTACTCTGCAGTAATGGGGTTGATCTTGACTTCGACGCGGCGGTTCTGCGCTCTTCCCTCTGCCGTATCATTTGTAGCAATGGGTTGATCGTCTGCATAGCCCACTGTGGTCATTCGCGTAGGTCCTACACCTTTTTGAGACAAATAGGATTTTACGCTATTGGCTCGATTGGCACTGAGTGCAATGTTGGTGGATTTAGAACCCGTTGAATCTGTGTGTCCTTCAATAGATACCGTTGTATCATTGTACTCCTTAAGAATCGAAGCAAAGTCTTCTAGCGTAGTTTGCGCAGCGGGTTTTAGACTCGCACTTCCCGTTGAAAACAAAATGCCAGAATCAAATTTGACTTTGATTTCATTGCCTTGTCTCTCAATCTCCGCATTTTTTACGTTCTCTTCCAAGGCCTTTTGCTGACGATCCATTCTCGCTCCAATGGCTCCACCTGTTGCTGTACCGGCGATCCCCCCGACCACAGCTCCAATGGCAGCGCCTTTTTTGCCACCTGCAAGGGCTCCGATTCCGGCTCCTACGCCCGCTCCTGCACCGCCGCCAACCAAGGCGCCTGTTCCACTTTTGGTTGCACATGCTCCAAGAAGCAGCGCAGCTCCTACTACCATCCATTTGTTTTGAATTTTCATGTCTTTACCCTTCGTATAAACGTTTGGTTTATTGATACCCTGGGCTCTGTTTCGCCCGTGTAGAGTTTTATCTCCCTTGTCAAAAGGGTTCAAGTTTTTCTATGGCTTTTTGCCTCTAATATGGTTTCTACAAGGAACGCTATTTTGAGGCTTTGCTTTTCTCCCAACTGCGATACAACCGTTCAAATTTATTCAAGGTTTGCGCATAGTAATCGGCAGTTGCTTGAAAAGGTTTGGATGTGCTTAAGTCCACGCCCAAAGATTTCGCAAGCTCAATGGCCGGAAGGCTAGACCCTGCACTTAAAAAGTCCACAAAAGCTTGGGGCGCAATTTTCCCTTGTTCAATTCCCTGGGCCATGGCAATGGCTGCTGAAATTGAAGTTGCATAGACATACACATAGTAATTCCGATAAAAATGACCTACATATGCCCATTCAATTTCCTGATTTTTCATGACTGAATAGTCGGGGCCATAATATTCTTTCACCAAATTCAAATAAATCTCATTGATTCGATCTGTTGTTAGAGATTTTCCAGACTCGATGTTTTGATGAAGAGCATCTTCAAATTCGGCAAACTGGGTTTGTCTGAAAAAGCTACCTTGGATTTGTTGAAGGACTTGATCATATAGATACAACAGTTCTTCTGTAGCTTTGCGTTTTTCTGCATCTTGGATCAGGTGGCTGAGTAGGAGCATTTCGATTCCTGTTGAAGCCATCTCAGCCGTAAAAGTCAAAGCATCATGATAGACATAGGGTTGTTTTTTCATCGACAACCAAAAATGAAGTCCATGACCCAGTTCGTGTCCTAACGTACTCACGCTGTTGTAACTGTTGTCATAATTCATAAGGATATAGGTATGTACATCATAAACACCCCAATTGTAGGGGTTGGAGTGTTTGTTTGCATTTGGATAAATGTCAATCCACCCACTGCGAGGATCCAGCCCCGTCTTTAGAATGTCTGCAACTTGTGAACCCAAAGGCGCAAGTGCTGTGAGGATCATTTCGCTAGCCTTTTCATAGGGAACGTCTTTAGAAAAGGACGGAAAAGTCGAAGCGTAGTTGTCATGAATTTCATACTTTGGTCTTTGTAGAATTTTCTTTTTCAATTTTACGTAACGGTGTGTAGTTTTCTTTAGGTTCTTGTGTACTGTTGAAATGAGGTTGGAGTAAACCTCGAGAGGAACATTTGCAGATTTGAGCATGCGCTCCTTGGTCGATGCATAGCCTCTGGTTGATGAAATCCAATGATTGAGCTTGATTTCATTGACGAGGTTTTGCGCAAAAATATCCTCGGATTGTTTGTAAGAATCAAAAAAAGCTTGAGTAGCATTCTTCCGAACCGCGGGATCAATATGTTGTCGGTACCTGACATAATTTTGATCGTTTATGGGTTCTTGTTTTTGTTCGGGTGTTTGAAAGCTTTTCCAAGCTAAATCTTTCTTGGTTTCTTCAAAAATTCTAGTTGCGGCAGAAAAGAAATTTCCGGCATCTGATAAGACTTTTTCTATTTCTTGAGAGCGCACATGATTTTCTAGGCGAAAAAGTTCTGAAAGATCATAGGTATAGGTCTGAAGAGATTTGATTTTTGGAATAAAGTCATTGAAGATTTTGTCTTTTCCAATAGAGATGACTTCGGGGCTCATGAAAGAAAAAAGGCTTGAGAACTCGCTCACGGTTTGTGTGGCTTGATCTACCATGGCTTTGTTTTTCTGATTGCTCTTGTCTACATCGAAACGAAAACGCGCGTATTGTAAAATGGGCCATAGGTTTTTGCTCAGGTCATAATATCCCTCATAGCACTTTGAGAATACTTGAGCAGAGTCTCCCATCTTGCCTTTGCAGCTTTTGACAAGCAGCTCGGTATTTTTAATGATTTGCTTTCTTTCTTTTTCCCATATTTTTGGACTGGAAAAAATATGGGAGGGGTCCCACTGATAGAGTTCGGGAATGTCACTGCGTTTGAGATTTGCATTGGGCTCAAATCCGAAAGCCGAACCTGCAGATACTGCAATGATGAAAGTAAAAATGAGCTGTGAAATGGTTTGATATGCTTTTTTCATAGGGAAACAGCATAATGGCAAGCTCATTGAATGTAAAAAAAACAAATTTTTTGTGAGAGCTTTTGTTAGCTTGTTTCAATGCGTGTAAATAGAGCCTGCCCTTTTTCACCTTTTTTGATGGTTTCAGCGTCCCATGAAAGTTTTTCTTCGATTTGATTTTGACCTATTTTTGCAGCAAGTTCGGGAAGACCGAGTTTTTCTCGAATTTGACGGCTTAGGTTGGGCATGATGGGGGCAATGGCTACAGAGGATAGTCGTATGACTTCTAACAGGTCGAGCAAGACGCGGTCGAGTTCTTGGGATTGATCGGGGTTTTTCGCCAAAGCCCAGGGCTGCTTTTGATCAATCATCTGATTGGCTTTACTCAAAATTTTCCAAAATTCACCAAAAGCCTGATCAAAGTGCAACGTGGGTAAAAGCTTTTGATAATCTTGGAGATGCGTCTCAACGGAACTTTTCAATATAGAAGGAATAGAGTTGTCTGCTTGAGGGACCTTGCCTTCTCTATATTTTTCTAGCATGGAAAGACTGCGACTGACCAGATTGCCAAGGTCATTGGCAAGTTCAGAGTTTAGGCGCTGAATGAAAGATTCTTTGGAAAAGTTACCATCCTGGCCAAAGGAGAATTCGCGAAGCAAAAAGTATCGAAAGCCGTCACTGCCATAGGTATCGATAAACTCAAAAGGGTCAACAAAATTGCCCTTGGACTTAGACATTTTTTCTCCCTCGATGGTCCACCAGCCGTGGGCAAAAACTTGCTTGGGAAGAGGAAGTTCTGCCGACATCAAAAAAATGGGCCAAAAAACGGCGTGGAAACGAAGAATGTCTTTGCCCACCAAATGAAGCTGTGCTGGCCAAAAATTGTTGTAGTGATCGGTGGACTCTGGATATCCCAAAGCCGAGAGGTAGTTACTGAGCGCATCGAACCACACATACATGACGTGAGAAGGATCATTGGGCAGTGCAATCCCCCAGGAAAAAGAACTTCGACTGATAGAGAGATCCCTTAAGTCCTGTTTGAGAAAAGATAGAACTTCATTTTTTCGAGACAGTGGAGCAATGAACTCTGGATGACTTTCGATGTGCTCCAGGAGCTGCTTTTGATAGCGACGTAAGCGAAAGAAATATGTTTTTTCTTTTAAGCGAACAAAGTTGGGATTTTTTTCAATGTCACTCCCCAACTCTTGGACTTGCGTTTCGGTTAAAAACTCTTCATCACTTACATTGTACCAGCCTTCGTATTCCCCTTCGTAAATGTCTCCCTTGTCCAAACACTTTTGAAATAAGGCCAATGCCCCTTTTTTGTGTCTGTCTTGTGTGGTTCGAATAAAATCATCAATGCTGATATCCAAAGCTTTCCATAGAGATTCAAATCGCGTCACCACACGATCGGCAAGTTCTATGGGACGCTCGCCATTTTTTTCTGCAGCTTTTTCAATTTTTTGACCGTGCTCGTCTGTTCCAGTGAGGAAAAAAACTGGGGCTCCACATAAGCGATGATACCTGGCCAAAACATCTGCTGCGACGGTGGTGTAGGCATGACCAATATGAGGATAGTCGTTGACGTAATAAATGGGCGTAGTGATGTAAAAAGCGTCTTTCATGCGAAACCAGTTGTATATCAGATGCCTAGGGTCAAGACGAAAAAAACTTGTATCTCATTAACATTGAAAGCTTTTTTTAAGTGGGTTGGTAGCCTATCAAAGCTGGTTTACTTTAGCGCCGCATTTTGTTAGAAATTACAGATATGAGGGGAAATCGTAGTGTTGTTGTGGGGGGATTCCTGCTTGTCTTCGTCATTTTTTGCTTGCCTGGGAATGCCAGAGCGGGTCTCAAAGTATTTAAACAACTGAGTTATCTTCAATTCATTTTTACAGGGCAAGAGGCCGAAGATTTCTATCATTTCGCTTTTGAAAGAAAATATAATCGAAACCATTTGTATCGGACCAAAGTGGCGGAAGAATCATCTGGGCCTGCAGTTGAATATCACGAAGGAGCAAAAGCAGACGTTTTGATACGTTCGAGAATCGACTTTGACAACATGTCGTCTCATGTATCTTGTTTTGTAAAAGCACCCTGGGGAGAGTCTCTCGAAAACCTACATTGCAGTGTTCAGATTCCTTTTGATGCATTTTATCGGAGTCAGTTTCGTTTTGCGAAAGATGGCGATCGAAAACCCCCCTCTGTTTTTACAGATTTGGGAATTGATGTGATGAAAGTAGAAGGCAAAAAATATCACAATGTATTGACACCATATTTAACATTTTTTGAAGCTCAGGCAGACCCCTATCCAAGATTTTCTTTGACGTTTTCAATGGGTTGCTCTGAGAATACACAATGCATGGCCGATAATGTCATGTCCTTAGAGTTTTGGCGAGACGATCAAATCAAGATGAATGTGATATTTTCTGAAGATGAAGAAATCTGTTGGAATGATTGATTCATAATAGATCACGCTACTCACGAAACTTTTCTTCGTAAGGCTTTTGTGATTGTATGCTACTGTGATCAAATCTCAAACCATGGCGCTCATCAATCATGTATGCTTGTTGATGCTCGCAATTTTTGGGCTTACGGGCGCCTTAATTTATACCAAAGCAGTGCTACTTCCCTTTGTTTTTTCGATTTTCTTTTATGCGGTGCTTACGCCTTTGATTCGCTTGATGCAATCAAAGCTTAAGCTGTCTAAGGGCTTTGCGGTGCTTCTGACCTTAATGATTTTTTTGGCCTTTTTTTCGGGTATGATTTTGATTTTGGCAGTTTCGGTGGAAGAGTTTTTCCAAAGCGCGGATCTCTATCAGGAAAAAATAGCGGATTTGATTGCCTGGTCGGGTCAGAAGGCTCAAGTGTATGGATATGAAATCAATGTACAGGTGATCAAAAAATATATTTTGGGCCTGCCCATTTTTTCTTATGCCAGCAATCTTACGGGCATCGTCTTTTCTTTTTTAGGTAACAGCATTTTGGTGATGATTTTTGTTTTGTTTTTGATCTTAGGGGAGAGCAAAAATCAAGAATCCAATTCTATAAAAGAAAAAGTCGTGTCGCAGATTTCATCATACATTGGGACCAAAACCATTACATCTATGGTTACAGGTATTTTGGTGGGCGTGATTTTATTTTCTTTTGATGTGGATTTGGCTCTGATGTTTGCAACCCTAACGTTTGCTCTGAATTTTATTCCCAACATTGGTTCGATTGTGGCTACGCTACTTCCTCTTCCTGTATTGGTATTGCAGTTTGGTTTGGGTTGGAAATTGGTTGCTGTCATTTGCTTATGTACAGTGTTGCAAGCTACTGTGGGTAACTACGTCGAACCTAAGATGATGGGAGAAAGTTTGGATTTGCATCCGGTTACCATTCTTTTATTTTTGATGTTTTGGGGTTTGGTGTGGGGTTTGGCTGGGTTATTTTTGGCAGTACCCATCACGGCCATTGTAAAAATGATTTTTTCTAGAATCGAAACTACACATGTATTGGCTGAAATTTTGGCCGGACGTCTACCAGATGTGAGGTAAGTTAATGGCAAAGAAAAACTTGCATGTTGTTTTTGTGTTGGATCCTCTTGAAAAACTCAAGTTTGATCGGGACACCTCAGTGCATATGATGACGAATATGCAAAGCAGAGGGTGGAGTCTCTACTACGCACGAACCAAGGATTTGTTTGTCGAAGACGGAAAGGCCATGGTCATTGTCAATTCGATAGCGCTGCGGGATAAAGCATATCCTTCATGGACACTGGGGCCTGACGAAGTGATGTCTTTGGCAGAGTTTGATGTGCTGCTGATGAGGAAAGATCCTCCCTTTACCATGGAGTATATCTATGCCACCTATGTGCTTGAGAGAGCCAAAGAAGAAGGGCTGTGGGTGATCAATGACCCAAGTGCACTGCGTTCGATCAACGAAAAATTTTCTGTAAGTTTGTTTCCAGATTTGGCTCCCCCAACGGTGTTTACAAAGAATGCCAAGGTGATGGAGATGTTTATTGACCGTCATAAAAAAGTGGTGGCCAAACCTTTGGACATGATGGGCGGTCATTCTATTTTTGTGATTGAAAAAGATTCGCCCAATCGCAATGTAATTATAGAGAGCTTGAGTCATGATTATCGTCGAACGATTTGTTTGCAGAAATACCTTCCTCAGATCAAACGTGGAGACCATCGCATGCTGTTTGTGGATGGAAGAGAACTTCCTTATGTGATTGCGCGCATGCCGCAAGGAAAAGACCACAGAGGAAATTTAAGCTCGGGCGCTAAGGCTGTGATCAAACCTCTTTCCAAGACGCACAAGAGTATTGCCAAAAAAATGCGACCTTTGATTCGAAAATTGGGAGTGTTTTTTGTCGGGATTGATTTGATCGGAAGCAAGGTTACTGAGTTCAACCTAACCAGCCCCTTGGGTCTTCGAGAAATCACGCATGGATCTGATTTTGATGCGACTTCATATTTTGTGGATCAGATTGAAAAAAAATTCGATTGAAGTCTGTTCTTGCTTACGTAATTTAAGCCTGGCCTAAAAAGAAAAACGCGAGGCCCCGAGATCAAGGCCCCGCGTTTCCATTCCCTGGAGAAAGAGTTCTAGTCCTAAGACTAGACGGAATGTGAATCAAGGGTCTAACAAGCCTCCCCTAGGGAGAGACTCTGCACCACCCAATCGGTGAGGAGAGAGGTGGCACAGGTAAGATCTTCTCAAATTCATCCTTTTTTGTCTGTCGGGTAAACCCGCCGATACACCTCTTCTGATTTGATACACTTAACAAACATTCATATTTCGGGCTCCGTCCCCATGCTCTCAATCATAAGAAGGGGGCGGAGCCCGATTAAGCCTGTGGATAAAAATCGCTCTTTTTGGGTTTGTCTTTGTAACTATTTGAAATTATAATGTAATGATATCCACACATGTGAATACCTTGCCCTATATGACCATAAGTTAAACCTAGGGTCACTTTGATCCCGTTTGCTGGGAGGGGAGGGAATAATCTGGGCAGGATCAGAAGGCTAGGGTATGAGATGAACCATGTCCGCAGTGGATCTAAGCGTTAGTGTTGGAGATCTGAAGTTCAAAAACCCGCTCATCGGGGCTTCAGGGACCTTTGGCTATGGCCTTGAATTTGCCTCGCTTTATGATTTGTCTCAGATTGGAGGCTTTGTAACCAAGGGTCTTTCTCTGAGACCAAGAGAGGGCAATCCTCCTCATCGCATTGCCGAAAGTTCTAGCGGCATGATCAATTCTATTGGTCTCAACAATATTGGCGTAGAGGTTTTTTTGAGAGAGAAACTACCCCAGCTTACTCAGATCGATACCCATATCATTGTGAATGTCTATGGACAGGACCCTGAAGACTTTGTGGCTGTTGCCAGAGAGCTCAAAGGTGTAAAGGGAATTTCCGCCTTAGAAGTCAATGTATCTTGTCCCAATGTGGATAAAGGCGGGCTAGATTTGGGGACGGAGCCCATACAAGTGCAAAAACTCCTCGAGCGCATTTCAAAAGCCTGCGATAAACCTTTATGGGCCAAGCTCACGCCAAATGTGACAAGCATTGTAGAAATTGCACAGGCCGCAGCCGATGGAGGTGCACAAGCGCTTTCTCTGATCAATTCTGTCAAAGCGACCGCTGTAGATTTGCGATCTAAATCTCCCATCCTATCTAGGGTATATGGTGGGCTTTCAGGTCCCGCCATCAAGCCCATTGCCTTGGCAAAAGTTTTGGAAGTGGCCATGAAGATGGAGATTCCGATTGTAGGTATGGGGGGTATTTCTACAGGTGAGGATGTGCTCGAGTTTTTGCTATGTGGCGCGCATGCGGTACAAATCGGAACGCAAAATTTTGTTCGAAGTGATGCGATGTGGACGATCAAAAAGGAGTTAGAGCTTGGTTTGGAGCGTTTCGGATCCGACACAATTGGGTCCTGGGTTCGAGGCCTTTCGGTTTTTTCCTGATCAAGGCGCTATTCAAACGGCCCTAATTTTGATATGTTGCCGGCACGATCATGCCAACAAAAAGCACTACAAAGGCAAAAAAAGCCTCAAAAAAAACAAGTTCCAAAAAAGCTCAGAGCAAAAAAACCACGAGCAAAAAAAAGACCAGTGCTGTTTCGAATCTGAAAAAAGCTGTTGAGAAGAATACTCCGAAAACCAGCGCAGCTTCGAACAAAAAAGCTGTTACGCGTAAAAGTGTACAAAAAACAGCGCAGGCGATTCGAGATGCCGCCAAAAAAATGGGTCAAAAGAGCGCCAAACCCAGCAACAAAAAAGTTTCAAAATCTACCGAAGTTGATTTTAAAGTAGGCGATCGCGCTGTCTATCCAGCTCATGGCGTGGGCGTCATTGAAAGAATTGACAACAAAGAAATCTCAGGCGTTGTGGTTTCTTTTTATGTCATGAGAATCTTAGACAATGACATGATGGTGATGATTCCTAAAAGCAATGCCAAACATGCGGGCCTTCGCGAGATCATTCCCTCAAGACGGGTGGGGAAAGTATTCAAAGTTTTTGAGGATCAAAAAGAAGTCAAAATTGATACCACCACCTGGAATCGTCGTTATCGTGATTACATGGAAAAGATCAAAACAGGATCGGTTCTTGAGATCGCC
>JAGRAX010000052.1 GCA_020434365.1 Bdellovibrionales bacterium | reverse complement strand
GAAAAAAAAGACAAAGCTTCTTCAGACCAAAAAGAAAAAAACAAAAATTCTGAAAAGCGCTTTCCCGATGCGCCTTGGTATTCTCGTTTTGCTGGAGGGTATTCTAGCAACCTGTATCAGTATGGTACAAGTCAAGGACGTTTGGATGCGGGGCTATATAAAACATTTGCCAGAGGCGCTTACGCTGCGGGCCTTTTTGGAGGGTTTTCTTTTTTGGATATTTTCAATACCTTACAGATCGGCAGCGAGTTCAATGCACGCTTCATAGATTTGTCTTTTATGTTTATTGGTGCACGTTCTAGAGTATATTTTGAACATCTATTTGGAAATTCTAAATCATTTTGGGGCTTGGGATTGGCTGTGGGGCCGATGATCGAATTCCCAATCTCTGAACTCTATAGTGTAGAATTAGATCCAGCTATGATGGAAGGGATGCTCTATCGTTCCAATGATGTCATTCCTTTCAATCTAAGGCTTACGAGCATGATTTCAATTCGGAGGTCCTTTTAGATGAAAGTATATTTTTCTCTTTGTATTCTGCTCGCGCAATGTTGCTGGGTACATATTGCAAGTGCATATCAACTTCAGGCAATCAACCTAGAACAGATGGCACAGGGAGCGGGAGACATTTTTTACGCGCAGGTCACAAAAGTACAAAAAGGTTCTCAGTTTGTGATGCACGGAAAGCTCCCCTACATTCAAGTACATTTTTCGATCAAAGACTCCTTGAAAGGTACAAGTACAAGCGAAAAAATTGTCAAATTGGCAGCTCGTAAAAATGCAAAAGGAGAGTATGTGCCTTTGGCAGGAAATCCTCATCACTATGTAGGTCAGGAGCTTGTAGCTTTCTACACAAAGCCCAGCAGTGGCATGGGACTGTCTAGTCCAATTGCATTTCAGGGATTGTTCGGAATTAAAAAAACAGAAAAGAGTGATGCCTTTTATGTCTACAACCTGGTGACCAAAGGTGAGTGTTTTAAGAACTTGCAAAATCCGGCTGTGCTCTCTCTCTTACAGTCTAACTATTCTATGATTGAACTTCAGACTACAGGTATGATTCGATACAAAGATTTTAAAAAGATCGTGGAGCTCAGCCAATGAAAAAATATAGAAATATATTTATATTTTTATCAACGCTCTTTTTTATCTCAAGTAGCCATGCGGCTGGATACCTAGAATATAACGAGAGTACAAAACAGCCTTATGCGTGGGACACCAGTGGCGCATTGACATGCAACAGAGATCAAGGAGGCTTGGGGTCCGTCAATAATACTGCAGTCAATGGCTATGTGGATTCGGCCTTGTCCTCGTGGGCCAATGCTACGGCTTCGAGTCCCATGTCTTTTTCCATGTGCAGTACCACTGCGCAAGATATTGATGCTGCGACCAGTGGAAGCAACTTGGCTGCAAGCCATTATTTAAACTTTGTCGATTTCAACGCAGGCAGCTGCGTGACGCCAGATTTTCTCTATGTGTATGACGAGGACGGTTCTATCTTTCAGGATCTCTTTGGATCGGTGGTGAGCAATACTGCGGGTATTCTGGGTTTTGCTTCTCCGCTTCGCTTTAGTGGAAATGAAATTACTTGTGGTGTGGTTTTTCTCAATGGCGCACTTTTTCAGATGGGGGCTGATCCAGACCTCTCAGGAACTCCAGAAACCATTTCTTCTGTAGCTACGCATGAACTCGGACACATGCTTAATTTTACACATTCACAAATCAACTCTGATATTTTTTCTGCCGCTGCCAATGCAGCTCAGCATCAGTATGTTCCAACGATGTATTTCGCCGTAAGTCAAACTACGGGTGACAGTCAACTCAGTTTGGAACTTGATGATCAATATGCATTTATGAAACTTTACGATTCCACAGCCTTGAATGCGGCAGGAAAAATATCAGGCAGTGTGACTCGTAGATTGGGTGAGGGCGTTCTCGGTGTCAATGTACTATGCAGGGATATTGCCAACCCAGATCAAAATGTTGTTTCATATCCATCGGGTCAGGACCTGGATGGCGAAGGCGAGTTTATTTGTGGGGGACTTCCTGCAGGAAGTTATGAAGTTGAAATTGAGCCCATTCAACATGCCATCAATGATTTTGATCCTTTTCCTCCACTGATTCCTGGTGAAAAATATAACGATGACGAAAGTTTTGATCCAGATCTAGATTCTTTGTCTGCAAGTACTCCTGTGACAGTGAGTTTGGGAAATACAACAAGCGATATTGATGTCGTGATCAATGAAAATGGGCGACTTCAATCTGGACCTGCAGTAGAAAGAAGTATTGTAGGGCAAATTCCAGATTATGCTTCTTTTCTTTCCATGCCCAGTGGAGCAACAAAAGCAACCATCAGTTTGGTTTCTCAGAACTTAAGTGCAGACTTAGATTTGTATATCAAGAAAGGACCTGAGTTTTCGATTGCATCGAACGTCGACTCCATTCCTGTGCAGGCTGATTATTCTGCAACGAGTACTTCAGGAGAAGAAGAGATTGTGATTGATGGGTCTTCTGATCCAAAAATTGATGCCGATGAATTTCAAATTCTCGTGGTAAAATTCTCTCCATCCGGATCTGTAAGCTATGACCTCCAAGTGACTTTAGAAGGAAGTGCCTCTCTCATCATGCCCAACTATGCAAAAAATAAAACTGCCAGCAACGGTCAAAAGATCGTTTCAACCGGTTCTTTGATAGCCTCTGGAGATAGTTTTGTCATAGAAGGAATATCTTATGTTGATGAGGGCAAAGAATCTTTGAGTGGTGTTACATCCGCCTATTTGTATGAAGACGTGGACAACAATGGTTCCTATTCCGCAACAGATCGTTTGATTGCGCAGACGACGCAAATTTCGCAGACAGAGAAAAGCATAGAGTTTACGGGCTTTCGAGAAGAAGTCAGCGATGGAGATCGTATGAACATTCTGATTACATATGATGTGACCAGTACGGCTCAAATAGACTGGCTTTCTTTGTCATGCTTACTTTTTCTTGGCTTTGTTTCGCTACTCTTAAAAAAATACACACCGATGAGAAGGTACTTTTTGATGTCTATCACTTTGGCTTTTTGTAGTACGATGCTTTCATGTTCTAAAGGCGGAGATCAAGATTATGATCCTCGAGTTTTAGATAAAGCTTCTGTAGATGCACGCGCCTTAGGTTTTGGTAATGATTTTACGGTTCAAGACGGGCGAGTCGAAAACGTCAAAGATTTCTTTCGCTTTTGATGTTCAAAAGGATTTTTCTCTCTTATGAGAGTGTGTCGAGATATTGTTGTACTTGCGCTATCAAATCTTCCGGTGTCTTATTATTTAAAAATACATGATGGGACAGGGCCAATGTCTTTTGCAACTGCTGACTGTTTTGCGCAGATTGATTTTCTTTGGCTTCTTGGGCTTTGAATTCTTCTAAGGTTTTGGCGCTTTCATTTCTACCCCGCCGGAGTGCACGCTCAAATCGTAGTTCGACATCTGCATCCACACCCAAAAGATGAAAAGAGGGGAGAGTCGCGAGAATCTCGACTTCTTTGGGATGTCGAATGGAATCGACCACAGTATTTTTTTGCACAGTAATTTTTTGTAAGAGGCGCTTAGCCAAAAATCCCGGGCCCAATACACTTCGCAGTTCTTTACCTAACTTCGTGAGATTTTCTCGAGAAGCTTCTAGCTTTTGCTCAAAAGCTTCTTGTCTGAGTTCATCTGATAGCGAAATATAATCATAACCCTGAGATACAAGGTATTTTGATACGGTACCTTTCCCTGCAGCGTTGCTTCCTGTGAGACCTAAGATGAAATGGCTCAAAACAGCTTATTCTTCCTCATCGTCATCATCGTCGTCGTAGTCATCAAAAACTTCGTCGGCAAAGTCTGGACCTTCATAGCTATCTTCATCATCATAATCGACGTAGTGGTCATCATCGTACGATTCAAAAGCATCGGTTTCGTCGTTAGCGTAGAGATCTTCTTCGGTAGAATCATCATCTTCGGAAGGAGCAAAACCTTTTTCAAGGGTTTTGGTAGAGGTATCAAAATCTTCAGGACCTTCGACAAGTTTTTCAATGTTGTCATCGGGCTCTTCGTCTTGAATGAGATGCGAAGGAATATTTTCCCCCAGAATGATGGAAGCTTCGTCCTGAGTTTCCTCTTCTTGAATCAGATTTTTCTTTGGTTCTGGGGTAGAAGCGGCTTTTGTAGGTAGCTTCTTCTCGCTCTTTGGGCTGGCCTTCTTTGTGGTTTTTGATGGAGCCTTTTTCGAGGTTTTTTTGCTTACTTTTGTGCTGATCTTCTTTTCAGCTTTTTTATTTGTGGTTTTTTTTCGAGGGGCCGCCTTTTTGCTCGCACTCACTTTGGCTGTTTTTGTAGCTTTTTTCGCCTTGCTCCGGCTGGTCGTTTTTTTTGCAGCCTTTTTGCTTGTCTTTTTCCTTGTCATAACGAACCTAACTAATTGATTTTATTGTTAAAATAACCCCTTTTGGAAAATTCGCTCGCAGAATACCCAAATCAAAAACGGAATCAAGCTTTTCTCGCAAATTTTTATGAGATATAGTCACGCTCCCAGCCGGGATCAAGGCCCAGAGTCTGGACTTTGGCGAAAAATGATCGTCGTTCTAGATATGGAATTTGGTGTATGATGTAGGCTTGGGGGCGAAATGGTTTCGACAGGAATGAAGAACCGTTTGGAGCACGTCGAGGTTCTGTCAGGCCTCGTAAAAAAGGCAGAAAACTGTAGTTGCAGAACGCGATTACGCATTGGCAGCTTAACTAAAGCTACCCGTTTCTTACGCTCCGCGCCTGCCGGACGTGAGAGGCGACATTTTGCAGGATTGACTGCTGTCCTCGTCTTTGGGGCAGGGGTTGAAACATTAGAAGACTACAAGCGTGGGATCCTGCTTTTTGGGAGCCTAGGCTTGGAATACCAAAGCAAAAGCTAAACGTGTAGCGCCAAGCGCAGAAGCATTTTTGGACGGGGGTTCGACTCCCCCCGCCTCCACCATTTGGGTTTTGTACCAGTGTTGTGGTTTTAGGATATGGTTCTTCTTACTTGCTCATGTGTGCGGGAGAGTCGAACCAGGGGTTCGCAGTTGGTTTGGCAATGCTTCGCATTGCATGGCCCCTTTCTTTTTTTTCTTTATCAAAGGGTCAGTCTTCAAAAGAAAGTAGCAAGTTAAACATGACCAATTCAAATAGCATGAATAAAACTGTGTTTTTACTTGGAGCAGGATATAGTCATTTTATATCAAATGGTAAAATTCCAATAACGACTCAATTGGTGAGGGCATTTTTATCCAATTACCCTCAATATGAAGAATATGAAAATGCACTGATAGCTGATTATGAAGGGTTCTTTACGAAGCATTCTCTTGAAAAAGGAGGTGACCCTTATGAATTGGAAATAATCAAAAGGTTTATAGCGACTTGTTTTAAAGAACTTGATCATAAAAGCCTCACAAGTTCAGACTTGGAAAAAGCAAAAGAATACTGTGACAAGTTATTTACTCATAATGATACAATTATTTCATTTAATTAGGTATTGGCTTTTCTGTTGATAGGATGCGAAAGAAGTGCCAGGTGTATTTTGCGGATGCGGTGTATCATTGGGTGTGGCATGTGAATTGCTTTATAGTCGTTTGTGGGTCGAAAAAGAGTAGAACTGTCTGAAATTCATCCTTATCATATTTGTGCAAGGTCCAATAATCGAACTTGGTTTGAATTGCCTTTGAGTCAGGTCTTTGAGATTTATGCGAATCATATGGAAAAGACGATACTCAAATATCAGATTGAGTGTCATGCCTTTGTTCTGATGGCCAATCATTTTCATATGTTGATTTCAACACCTACATCTAACCTATCTCAGGCCATGAGATACTTTATGACTGAAACAAGTAGAGAGATTGCTCGTGCATGTAGTCGAATCAATCGAATATATGGACGACGCTATCATTGGACAATCATAAGAACGGCAGAGCATTATGCCCACGCTTATTCCTATGTATATAGAAATCCGATCCATCACAATGCTGTGCAAGGTCTCGAGCAATATTCTTGTAGTAGTTTGACAGAGAAAAATAAGAATTTTAGCCGTTTGATTGTAGATAAAAAGCAGGGGTATGATGCATATATTCCACATTGTAGAAGAGAGCTCATATCTTGGCTCGAATCCAACAAAGATCAAGAGTATGATGCTGCAATTTCGAGGTGTTTAAAGCATCATGAATTTTTGTTTCCTCAAGATCGAATCACCGGTAAAAGAAATACGTATTTTGACAAATTGCATCCGCAAAAAACACCTGGCACCTAAAAATTTTTAGGGCAGTATATTCCCAAAGGCACTATGAATAATTATGAACTGTTGATGAAAAAGCTTGAGACAGAAGAACCAAAATATCCAGAGCTAGCACGTTGGCATAAGCATCCAAATAGCTACTATAGCATTGATGGAGGTGGGTACAATGAGCATGACAAATGGGTAAGCTATGCCAATTTATATGGACAAAAAGATGGGTATCATACATTACAAGAGCTTCGTGATGCAATTGTCAAAGCTTATACACACCTAGGGATACAAATGCCCACAGGGTACAAATCTAACTATGAAAATTTGTTATCAAAACTTGAGGTTCAAGATCCACCGTATCCTGACTTGATATACTGGCCTAAACATCCAGAAGTTTTTTACCGAGAAAATGGAAGTGGCTATGACGAGAAAGATAAGTGGGTTAGTTATACTGATCTATATGGACAGAAAGGCTTTTATAGCTTGGATGAACTTCGTGATGCGATTCCAAAAGCCTATGCACACTTAGGTGTGGAAACGCCTTCAGGATCTCGACGTAAATACACGCAACTGATAAAAGATTTGAAAAAGGCATCGATACCCTTCGAAGGTCTTGGTAGATGGCCAAAAACCCCTGATACATACTATACGACAGGTGGAGGCACGAACGATGAAGATCCTTGGGTTAGTTTTAAGGATCTCTATAGAAAAAGATAAATATTTTGAAAAAAGTGCCAGGTGCATTTTGCGGATGCGATGTATAGTTAGGTGTGCTTATGAATTGTTTATTCTTTGGTCGTGGGTTGTAAAAAAGTAGAACAGTCTGAAATTCATCCTTTGTATAATTGGAAAAAAAACTCATATCTTGGCTCGAATCCAACAAAGATCAAGAGTATGATGCCGTAATTTCAAGGTGTGTAAAGCATCATGAATTTTTGTTTCCTCAAGATCGAATCACCGGTAAAAGAAATACATATTTTGACAAATTGCATCCGCAAAAAACACCTGGCACCAAGGAAGGGAGCATACAATGGCACAATACATGATTGCATATCACGGGGGGAGTCAACCCAGCTCTAAGGAAGAGGGCATGAAACAGATGGAAAAATGGAAGATGTGGGTAAAAGGTCTAGGAGACAAGGTAGTAAATCCAGGAACACCATTGCCCACCTCTGTATTGCTTACTTCAACGAGTGTTGAAGAAGACAATGACCCGAATTCAATGAAAGGTTTTGCTGTCGTAAGGGCTGAAACTATGGATGAGGCCATTGAAATTGCAAAACGTGATCCCTTTTTAGAGAATGGCGGAACTATTCGAGTTTCTCAAATGATGGAAATGAAGTAGGGCGCAATCATAAATTGCTTCATCGTAGTTTGTGAGCACCCAAGCTCTGGGTCCTTCATGTTTGTCTAGATCATAGGAAAACTATTTGCTAGAGGATAGTCATGGAAATAGAGAAACTAAGAGAGTACCAAAGTCTTTTAATCGAATGGGCTAAGACAGCTCCTGTCATCCAAACATTTGGAATGAAGCTTTCTTACAATGAAAACAATCAAGCGATTTGGGACATGCCCTATCTACCCAAGTTTGACAATGCAGTTGGCGGCATTCATGGGGGCGTTTATGCAACTCTTTTGGACAATGCGGGTTGGTTTACAGTCTGTCCTCATTATGGATTTTGGGTTGCTACCGTAGAATACCAAACTCGCTTGTTGGATCCTGTTGAAAAGCAAGATTTACAAGCTGTAGGTAAAGTAATCCGATTGGGTAGAAGACTATCTACAGCCCAAATGGAACTTCGTACAAAATCAGACCAACTTGTAGCCGTTGGTTCAGGTACCTTCACTGTAACCTCCATTCCATTGCCTACAAGTACCTAGGAGTAAAGAATTCCGGACAGTGTAGATCACAATGGAGATGGCAATTGCAATTCTTCTTCTTTGTTCATTGCCTCTATTAATACGTGAAGCAGAATAAGTTGAAAATCTTCTGAAAAAAAAACTTCTGTTTCATATCTACTGCCTCGGACTTCTAGAAGTTCATTCCAAGAAAATTGTTTTTGAATGTCTAAGATGGATTTATATGGATCATATTTTTTTTGATTTTTGGGTTTCAAAACCCATTGATTCATATCAATTAAAGCTAGATCGTATTTTGAGGATTTTTCCAATTGGTGCAGAACTGTGTTAATACTTTCCAGATTTTTTTCTATTTTCCCTTTTGTAGTATCATAAATTACTTTCAAGCCAATAGCCTCTAGATAAGATTTTGCATAGGCCTGTACGACAAATGAAGGAGGAATGACAAAATAGATCTTTTTATTTCTATTTTTTTTGAATGATTTTGTGATTGTACAGAAAAAAAATTCTCGAAATTTCTTTTGACCTTTTAAAAGAATGGCTAGTGCCACTCGAATGTTTTTATTCTTAATATTCTTGATTTCTACAGGATCTGTTAACTCATCATTTTCATCTATTTTATTTCTATCAATACAAGATACTAGGTTTTCATTGCTTCCGGTAAAATAATCAACTGAAATCCATGCATTTGTCTGATCAAGAATCTCAAGATCATTTTGACTCGCATATTTATTGATATAATCCCAAAAGCGTCTTGAAAAGGTTTGATATCCAATCTGAGGTAAAACATTTCCATAAATGTCTATAAACTCAGGAAAGTATCCTATTCCATGGCTCAAATCACCTCCGTCAAAAATAATATTGGGGTTCTCATAATCTTGAGCTTCGAGTACAAAAGTCCAAAATGTACATAGAAATAATACCAGTAGTGTCGTCATATTCTTCTTTCTCATGCTTTGCGGATAAAGCAATTTTTATACCATGCCTATATCGAAGTGTATTCGTTATCCATAACAAAGATCTTTGATCTCTATAAAAAAATAGATCATAGCCAAACACTTTTGTTTCAAAATCGATCAGTTTTTCTATTTAAATCTGACAGGGACATAAAAAACACCCATTCTAGTTGGTACACTTTTCGCTAATGAAAATGATATGAAAAAAAATATTTTCTTCTTATTAACTCTGATATCTTTTCTTTTGCTACTAGCTTCTGTAGAGTTTGTCCAAGGACAAGAGCCAAAACCGATCGATCCAATTTTTTTGACCTCAGATCGAGGGAGTGATGCTCAACTCATTCCTTTTTGGTGGGAGGTCGATGGCCAGGAATATTTTACATATATCTCCGAAGAGACATTTGACTATTGCCGCAAAACCTATAAAGCTTTGCCAAGGTTAGAAGAAAAATCAAATACCTATTCGCTGGGCTGGGATGCATTGGCTGGATACGCTCAAGATGGTGGCCCTTGTCAGTACAATATCTCAACTGTTGCAGAACAGCTATTTGCTGAAATCGAAATTAATAAAATGACCAAACTGGAAGCTACAAATTTTGTCCTGAATTTTGTCCGATCGATTCCTTACGCAGAGGATCCTCATGATAAGGATTATCCGAAATATCCCTACGAAACAATTTTGGATCTTGAAGGTGACTGTGAAGACCATGCTATTTTATTTGCCGCAATCATGTCATTATATGGCCAGGATGTTATCTTAGTCCGAACAATCAACCATCTTGTACCCGCGGTAAATATGGATCTCTATATGGAAAAACCTCCTTTTGTAGGTAATCGTGCTCCATCTTATGTACAATTTCATGGAAAAACTTATTATATTTGCGAAGCCACATCCAATGAAACGATTAGAGAGATTTGGTTTCAAGTAAATTGTGGCTATAATTATCCATCAGATAAAAAAAATAAGGACTCAGGTACCAAATCCAAAGATACAAAATTTGAGTTTATTTACCCTGATTTAGAACCCATATATGGAGCGGCAAAGGTTGAAAAGAATGAAAAATTTGTTCTCAAAGATATCTATTAAATATCAATTGATATTTTTTTCGTTGTTCTCATTTTTTATGATTTTCTTTTCCACGATTGTGGAGGCAAAGCCTGGGAAAACCCCTTATGAGATCATGAAAGAAAATTTTAATTCTACGCCTATGATTGATATAGCAAAACATCTACTTCAAGATAAAACCATTGTCCGAGTTCCTCCTGGAGAAATTGAGGAAGAACCTGTTGAAAAACAAAATAAGCTATCTATCTATTGGAGAATCGAGAGTCCATTTCAATATGTAGAAAAGTGCATACGGGAAATCCAAAACCAAATCCAAAGAGATACGCTTTTTTCATTTCTTATATTCGATATGGATCAAGCGACAGCAAAGCGTCAAAGCAATACAGAAGATAGAGTAGATAAGAGCGTTTTAAATAGCAATGAACTCAAGAACTATATGGTGCTTAAACACGATTCTTATATAGAGATTACAAAATTTACATCACAAGATATTGACATCCAAGGCAATGAAGACAGAGTTCATATGGAACCAAAGAGTCTAATTGAGGACTCAGATCCTCAATTGGAGTTCTCAATTGAAATTCCTCGCTATAAAGATCAAAATTTTTATGCTGATATTATTTCAACTAGTGAAGAGTTAAAAGCAATACAGGTTGGGGGATTTTGGGATAAGAATCTTGAGTGGGTCGAAGTTTTTGAAAAAAAAGTAGACGACAAAGAAGGTTGCAAAGTCTACGCACTAGCCACGCCATATTTATTTTATCATAAAACATTAGATCATCCCGAAGGTGCTTCGATTTCTAAAATAGGGAAAGGAGAAGTTGAGGAAAATGATTCAAATAGAAAAGAAGCAAGAGAGTCTATCTCAAAGCAATCGAAAAATCAGAGTTCTGATATCGTAGAATCTGGATGTAGGAGCAAAAGCCCCAGTGCTATGATTTTATTTCTTCTGATATTAATATTTTATCTAAATAAAAAATACTTATTCCATTTGGGTAGCAAGCGAATCTAGAATACAGAGTGTTTGTTTAAATCGTTACATATGAAAAAAAATTAAGTGAGATCATGGTCATAGCAGAGTTCCATCTTTGTACTATTCCTTGGTTGCGAGGATGATCCAGGCGCTGGAGGGGAGCCATACTTCATTTCCTCTTTGGTATTTTTCTAGCTCTTTTTTTAGATCTTCACGGATTTTTGGGATCATGGATTTTCCATGCTCGCCGGACTCGCGGATGATTTCACCCGATGGGCCGACTTGGAGTTGCATCTCGATGGCATCATCGATGTCCCGACCCATGATGACATCAATGTCGTTTTGCTTGAACAAATCGATCTTTGAAAATCCTGCTGCTTTTAACATGTCCCTACAGGTTTCTTCATCGGCCATCGAGAAGGGGCCTGGTCCGCAGGTGCTGCCTACTTTTGTAGGCTGCGTAAGATATTTAAGAGATATTTCTTTTCCGACTCGCCAACAGTAATTGTCTTCTAGACCTCTCCATACAATCAGCATCATCTGTCCACCGACTTTTAGACTGCGATGGATGTTTTTGAGTGCAGCCACTCGGTTTTCAAAAAACATAATTCCAAATCTAGAAAATGCCATGTCAAAGGATTCATCTTGAAATGGATGGTCTTGCGCATCTCCCAGAATGTACTCGACATTCTTATGTCTTGACTCGGCCAACTCAATTTTCGCTGTTTCTAAAAAAGATGTTGTACAGTCAATCCCAATAACCTTACCTGATGAGCCAACTTTTTCTGCCAACTCTAAGCAAGTTTCTCCATACCCACATCCCACATCTAAGATTTTTTGACCTTCTTTGATGTTTGCATATTCAAAAGCAATATCACTGTGGTTTTTCCCATTGCCCGAAAGGATATGTCTAAATCTATTCCATTTCGGGACCAAAATATCATTCCAACATCTAATAAAATCGTTGTTTGTAAAGTGACTCATCGTTTCTCCTATTCATAGAGATTTTTGGCGACGGTGGATACCGTCGCCATATCATTTGGTTATACTCTTGCTGTGACTCGTAGGAAGGTCGCGGGGATCAATGTTTTCTTTGGATCCTTACTTTGGTTTTGGGACTCAAAAAGATCTACCAACTCTTTATAGAGCTGATCAGCTTTACCTTTTTCCTCTGCAGCTTCAAAAGCATTCATGGTTGGACCATAGTAGTCACGGAAGAGGTTGACGTAATCTTCTGGAGTAGAATCATAGTGGAACACATAGGTTTCACGCTCGCAGGTGATATTTTCTTTTGCAATTCCAGCTTGCGTAAAGCGCTCAATGACATTTTCTTCAAAACCCCAAGTCATGGGACTAATGGTTCCTTCAGGAGGCGCAGGCATATAGGCAGAGCAGACTCTCAATACTTGAGCCACTAGAGTGGGGTCATTGGGAATCCAATTGCCCATGGTGATGGTGGCTCCTGGCTTTGCCACGCGAACCATCTCACTCGCTACGTCAAAGGGTCTGGGCGCAAACATTGCACCAAAAATACTCACGACTCGATCAAAGGTATTGTCTTCAATCCCTTGCAGATCAAACGCCGTACCATGTATAAATTGCAAGTTGTCTAGCCCTGCTCCTTGAGCCCGTTTGGTTCCGGCTGCGACAAGGTTTCTAGATACATCCACACCTAAAACGTTCGCTCTTAAGAGCGCAGCTGGTAGTGCAGTGGTTCCATCTCCACATCCCAAGTCTAGAACTTTCATGCCTTCCTCTATTCCCAGGGTGCGAACCAATTGGTCTCCACTTTCTCTCATGGTGTCTGCTAATTTTGTAAAATCGCCTTTCTCCCAAAGAGCTTGGTTGGGGCTAATCAATTGATCTTGGTTCATAACAAATTCTCCTTAATTGTTTTTGTTTGCTTATTTATGACTACAAAATAAGGGAATTGAGCAAATCAGTCTGTGACATTAGTCACATTTACTGTTGATCGGCAAAATCGATGAGATCTTGAGGGTTTAGAACCTTGATCTGACCTCGGCTGAGTTCAATCCAACCACGCGAAGCAAAGTTTTTTAGGAGTCGACTCACGATTTCTCGAACGCTGCCGAGTTCATCTGCTAAGGTCTGGTGGGTGGTGAAAATTGGGTTTCTCTTTGAGACCAGTACGTTGGCGAGCCGCTGATCCAAGTTTTGAAACACAATGGCCGTCACCATATCAGTGAGCTGCGTCAGATGATCAGATAAATCACCCAATACATAATCTCGAAACACCTCACTCGTGGCGACCAAGTTTTTAAAAATTTCCATGGGCAGAGTTGCCAACTCATAGTCTTTTTCACACAAGGCGCGGGCATTCAGCGTTGAGTTGTTGACCAGGCTGCCACTGGCAAGAACGCAAGTGTCTCCAGGTCCAACACTATAGAGGTGTAGTTCTCTTCCATTGGGAGACAATTTATACACTCTCCCCATACCCTCAATGATAAAGGGAAAAGCTTGCATCTTATCTTCCTCGGTCCAGAGGTGCTCTCCAGTCTTGAATCGCAAAGGCGAAAGACTTCTGAGCGTAAGGTCCAAATGCTCTGAATCGAGTTGTCCCAATACCGGATAAAAGTG
>JAGRAX010000051.1 GCA_020434365.1 Bdellovibrionales bacterium | reverse complement strand
ACTTTGGTGCCTTATATTCGAGCTGCAGGAGAAGTGAAAACAAAGCCCACACAACACTCTGTTAAAGCATTGCAGCAAATCGGGATTCAGCCTGATATTCTTTTGTGTCGTACTGAACAGTCTTTGGAAGAGGGCATCAAAAAGAAAATCGCACTTTTTTGCAACATTTCGGCTGACTCTGTGATTACCGCTAAAGATGTAGACACGACGACCTATGAAATCCCCCTCATTTTTCATGAGGAAGGCCTGGATCAAAAGATCGTTCAGTATTTGAATATGTGGACGAGGCAGCCCGATTTGAGTCACTGGGAAAAGTTTGTGTCTCGGATGAAAGCTCCAAAACATGAGGTTCGAATTGCCGTAGTTGGGAAATATGTGGACCTTATGGATTCTTACAAAAGTCTCCATGCGGCTCTTTTGCACGGTGGGATTGCAAACGATGCTAAGGTTCATATTGAGTATGTAGATTCTGAAGAAGTTGAAAGGAAGGGCATTGAGATTCTGCCGAAAAACATTTCTGCCATTTTGGTCCCTGGGGGTTTTGGTACTCGCGGAATAGAAGGCAAAATTCAAGTCATTCAATACGCCCGGACAAACATGATCCCGTTTTTTGGGATCTGTCTGGGGATGCAAACAGCGGTGATAGAAATCGCAAGACATGTGGCACAGCTTGAAAAAGCCAATTCCATTGAATTTGATTCCAAAACCACTGAGCCTGTTTTTAGCTTAATGGAAGAGCAAAAATCCGTAAGAGAAAAAGGTGGAAAACATGCGTTTGGGCGCTTACAATTGTGATTTAGAACCCGGGTCGAAGCTTGCGAAAATCTATGGGCAAAAACGCATTTCAGAGCGACACCGTCATCGATATGAGTTTAACAACAAATACAAAGAAGCGATGACAAAGGCAGGCCTTGTTTTGTCTGGAGTTTGTCCAGACAACGAACTTGTTGAAACCGTAGAGCTTCCCTCGCACCCTTGGTTTGTGGGTTGTCAGTATCATCCAGAGTTTCAATCAAAGCCAACCAAACCGCACCCTCTTTTTGTGAGCTTTATTCAGGCGAGCTTGGAACGTCAGAAACAAGTCTAGGAACAGCTAGAAAGCAGGGCATAGTGCTTTTCTATGGTGTCAGGATTTCTTAGAGGTACCAAACTGCGGACGCTCTGACGCCATAGTTGATGACATTGGAACCTTCAATTCTTGCATAGTGGAGCATGCCTTCAGGTGAAAGAGCAAAGTTTTTTCCCATTCGGAATTCATAACCACCCGATAGAAGGCTGGAAAATCCCCAGTTGCTTTCGGCAACTAAGCTCGTACCAAAGATATTGATCTTTGCCTCTGCGTACGCAAATCCAATCGCCGGGCGCAGATATAGGTGATCATCAATAAAAATTTGCGTTGAACCATGCAAGCCAAAGTATCTAAGGTCAAAATCTGGGTCTTGAGAGTAACCCCCAAAACTCTCTCCCATCACAAGGATTTTTTCTGTTAATCCAGCTCCAATCAGAATCCCACCAAACCCTGCAAATTGGTTGAATTCCTCATCAAAATGGGTGCCGCCTAGCCCTAGATTGCCTCCGATGACAAAACCCTTTCTGGGGTCCAAATTTTGGGCGTAGCTTTCCGAGAAAAGCCCGATAATGTTAAAAACGATCGCGATGATATAAAAGAGATGCAATTTCATGCCACTGTCTTTTTCATAGCTGGCTGCGTGGATCAAGTTGAAAATGAAAAAATAGCGGACGATTGTGTAGGCTCATGTTATATCCTCGGTTCTATGCCGATTCCATTGAAACAAGTTGTAAAAGTTGGTGCGTACGTTAGTCATCAGCAGCTGAAAAAGAGGGAAAAATTTCCTTTGGTGTTGATGCTGGAGCCACTATTTCGTTGCAATTTGGAGTGCGCAGGTTGCGGTAAGATACAGTTTCCTGAAGAAATCTTAAAAAAGCACTTGAGTCCTGAGCAGTGTTTTCAGGCTGCGAAAGAGTGTGGTGCGCCTGTGGTATCTATTGCAGGTGGAGAACCTCTGATTCATCCTCAAATTGAGGAGATCACTCAGGGTCTGATTGACAGAAAAAAATTTGTATATCTTTGTACCAATGCGATTCTTCTTGAAAGGAAGCTCGACGGTTTTTCCCCTTCAGACTATTTGACCTTTAGCGTTCATATGGATGGCCTTAAGAAGCGACATGATGAACTTGTATGTAGAGATGGTGTGTTTGACAAAGCCATCTCAGCAATATCTGCAGCAAAAAAAAGAGGCTTTAGAGTTACGACCAATACGACGGTCTTTGATGGAGAAAAGCCTGAAGATTTAGCGGATCTTTTTGACTATCTTATGGACTTGGGTGTCGATGGAATGATGATTTCTCCTGGATACTCTTATGAAAAAGCTCCCGATCAAAAACATTTTTTACAGAGAGAAAAGACAGCCCAGCTTTTTGAAGCTGTGTTTAGGGAAGGAGAGAAGAGAGGTCGAAAATGGCCATTCAATCACTCCCCATTCTTCTTGGACTTTTTAGAAGGTAAGATTGATTACGATTGTACGCCTTGGGGCAATCCAAACTACTCTGTGTTTGGGTGGCAAAAGCCTTGCTATCTTTTTTCGGAAGGCTACGTACAGAGTTTTAAGGAATTAATTGAAGATACACCATGGGAGAAATACGGCCATCGGAGTCAAAATCCAAAGTGCAAGGATTGTATGGTGCATTGTGGATATGAACCTACAGCGGTGAAGGACTCAACGAGGACCGCTTCCAATGCTCTGCGCTCTTTGGTATCTGCTTTAAGATGACGTCGTATTTTTTTGATGAAGAACTCAATTTGCTTGTATTTTTGATACTGTTTTTAAGTAATTAAAGTTACTTTATTTTCCTTTTGTCATGGTTTTGCAAAAACTGTGACAAAAATCAATTTGTAACTATTTGAGATCATTTTATAATTTTATTATCTGTCCTTCTACTATTTACAAGGTAGCGGATAAAATGTTACTTTATATCTGAATCGATATACATCCTATGGCTCTAGAACTTAAACAAAGCTTAAAACTATCTCAACAACTTGTGATGACGCCTCAATTGCAGCAGGCGATCAAGTTGCTGCAGCTCAACCGTCTGGAACTTGCGCAGCAATGTCGCAATGAGCTTATGGAAAACCCGATTTTGGAAGAGAGCTTTGAATTTCAGGACGAAATGACAAAGTCCGATGATCAGGAGCAGAGACGAGAAAAACTGGAAGACCGCACGACGAAGGAACTCGATCCTCAATCAGGTTCGGGAACAGAGGACATCAACTGGGAAAATTATCTTAATAGCCAGTCTTCTAGGCCCGTGGAGAGAGGATTTCGAGAGCATAACTCAGAACAGACCTCTTTTGAAGCCAACCTCACGCGACATACAAGTTTATTTGACCATCTGCAGTGGCAACTTCAACTGACCAAATTGTCGGATGAGGAAACGCTCATTGGGAACGAGATTATTGGAAACTTAGACGAGAGTGGATATTTCAAGGGTAGTCTTTATGACATTGCCAGTCGTCTGAAAGTTTCAGATCACAAAGTTCATAAGGTTCTTGAGCACATTCAGAGATTTGACCCCGTTGGTGTGGGGGCCAGAAACTTGCAAGAGTGTTTGCTTTTGCAGATTCGGCACCTGGAACAAAACCATCTTGTGTCTAGGATCATTTTGCATCACATGTTGGAGTTGGAAAAGAGGCAATACAAGAAAATAGCGAAATCTTTGAACGCGTCTCAAGAAGAAATCATTGAGGCCGTCAAGTTCATTCAAAAACTAGACCCAAAACCTGGACGTCAGTTTTATGATGAGAGCATGCAGTACATCACGCCAGATATTTATGTGTATATGGTCAATGATGAGCCTGTAATTGCCCAAAATGAAGATGGCTTGCCCAAACTCAGAGTATCCAATTATTACCAGAGCTTTCTTCGAGGTGAGAAAGTTAATGAACAAACCAAAGAGTACATTCAAGACAAATTGAGAAGCGCAATATGGCTCATTCGATCCATTCACCAGCGCCAAAGAACCATCTATAAAGTCACTGAATCTATTGTAAAAATCCAAAGAGAATTTTTGGACAAGGGAGTTTCTTCGCTTAAGCCCATGGTCTTGAAAGATGTTGCTGAAGATATTGGTATGCATGAGTCTACGGTGAGTCGTGTGACCACCAATAAGTATGTGCATACTCCCCAAGGGATCTTTGAGTTGAAGTTCTTTTTTAACTCCAGCATCAAAAGGCTTCATGGTTCAGATATGGCCTCGGAGGCAGTGAAAGAAAAAATTCGTGCCATTGTCGCATCGGAGAATCAAAAAAAGCCTTATAGCGACCAAGAGTTGGTTGAGCTCCTAAGGCAGAGCAATATTGATATTGCGAGACGTACTGTGGCCAAATATCGAGAAATGCTGGGGATAGAATCCTCGACCAAACGTAAAAATGCTCTCGTGTAGCATGTGTATGCTTGGTAGGGGGGGTAGACTTGCAAACTTTAGTTTTTTTCTTGAAGTTCCAAAAAACATTGCTAACTTTATAGGATAGAGAAGGGATCAGACCAAATGATGAAAGTTGATATTACATTTAAGCAAATGGATTCAAGTGCTTCGGTGAAAGAGTACATTCAAGAAAAAGTGGAAAAACTAAGTCGCTTTTCTCTTCAGGCTGCAGAAATTCATGTAAAGCTTCATCACGAGCGTAACCATCATCAAGCACAAATTGATGTAAGCGCAAAAGATGTGCATGCGCGAGGGGAAGCTTCTTCAGGAGATGTATACAAGGCCTTTGATGAGGCATTTGATAAAATAGAAAAAACCTTGCGTAGGCATCATGACAAAGTTGTTCGAATCCGTAGTGATGCAAGGGCCTAGAAGAGCTCTCTGAATTAGAATACATACAAATATTTCGTAAGAGCATAGGGTGTAAGATTTTTCATCTGTAAGTAGTGGGCTCATAATGTTATTTTTAGAACTTTTAGATAAAAAGCATATTTATCCAGACCTCCAGCAAAGAGACAAAGAGTCTGTATTGCTGTTTCTTTCGGAGGAAATGGATCAGGAATACAAGTCTGAACTCGAAGGGGCCAATACGTTTTCACTTGTACATGAATCGGAAACTCGTCAATCCATGGCCATAGGAAATGGCATTGCAATTCCACATATCAAAGTCGAAGGCTTGAAGAGTCAAATTCTATTTTTGGCCAGGAGTCGAGTGGGAATTGATTTTCAGTCGATAGATGACAAGCCAGTGCACCTGATTTTCCTGCTCGCGTCTCCTTCAAGTGAACCTGAAAAACATTGCAAAACCATTGCAGGCATATCAAAACTTCTTCACAATTCATCTTTTAGGGACGAACTTATGAAAGCTAAGGATGAAGAAACTTTGTTTTCTGTAGTTCAAAAGTTTTGTCAATAAGTGTAGACTCTTCTTCTATGAAAGTCTTGTTGGTGACAGGTTTGTCGGGTTCTGGGAAATCCACCGCCGTCAAATGCTTAGAGGATTTGGGATATTTTTGTATCGATAACCTTCCTGTACCCATGATTCCTTCACTCTTTGACTTGCCAACAGAGCATTGGAACGATTGCAATCATGTTGCCATCGTAGTTGATTCTAGAGATGCGCAGCACATTAGCTTGCTTCCTGCTTTGGTTCATACCTTGAGGCAGCGCATGGATACCATTGAGATTTTATTTTTGGAGGCCTCAGACGGTATTTTGAGACAACGTTTTAGTGAAACCCGCAGGAGACATCCTCTATCTCCAAACGGGACGGTCGAAGATGGAATCAAAAAAGAAAAAGCTCTTTTGGAACCCTTGAAAGAAATATCTTTTGTGCTCAATACAAGTGCCATGAACGATCCGGAGTTGAAGAGATTTGTGCATCAGAGATATAGTCTTTCTCAGGACCGAAGTCGCATGTCAATTATTGTTCAATCCTTTGGATTTAAACATGGAATTCCTCTCAATGCAGATCTTGTTTTTGATGTGCGGTTTCTGCGAAATCCTTTTTTTGAAACAAAGCTGCGTAGTTTGACAGGTTTAGATCAATCTGTAGCACGGTTCGTTCTCAGTCAAAAAGATGCAGAGACATTTCTTTCGAAAGTCAGGGACATGCTCACGTTTTTGATTTCCTGCTATGAAAAGGAAGGTAAAAGCTATTTGCACATCGCCATTGGGTGTACTGGGGGTCAACATCGATCTGTTAGCATTGTCGAAGCAATCTCTAGCATGCTCTCCGATATGGGGTATCAAAGTAAAGTAGAACATCGTGAAATAGAAAGAAATCGCATTCAAAGTACATAGCTTTGTGTGCTTTCATTCTCTAGAAGAGGGTCTCTCGGCCCATCCTAAGACTATATTCTTGTCTTTTTAGAGGGCCGGTGTTATTTCCTAACGATCTTCAGAGTCGCGTAAATGCTAGGAAAGGACAGGCATGTCAAATCAAACTCAAGAACCCTTTTTGTTTACCTCAGAGTCTGTGACCGAAGGTCATCCGGACAAAATTTGTGATCAAATTTCAGATGCTTGCTTGGACGCTCTTTTAGAAAAGGATCCTTATTCTCGTGTGGCCATTGAAACGATGGTGGGAACGGGCTATGTCCATTTGGGTGGAGAGGTAACATCAAATGCTCGTGTCGATTTTCCTGAGATCGCAAGGCAAACCATTCGTAATATTGGTTATGTTAGTTCTGAGATGGGTTTCGATGCTGATAACTGTGCGGTGATGAACTCGATTGGTCGCCAATCCCCCGATATTTCTCAAGGTGTTTCTGAAGGTGAGGGCCTCTTCAAAGAACAAGGCGCTGGAGATCAAGGTCTGATGTTTGGATATGCTTGTGACGAAAATGAAGAATTTATGCCTTCTCCAATTTATTATGCCCACAAGCTTACAAGAAGATTAACTGAAGTTCGTAAACAAGGGCCTTTGAGGTATTTGCGTCCAGATGGAAAGTCACAGGTTACGTTTCGCTATCAAGAAGGGAAACCAGTATCTGTGGATGCGATTGTGTTGTCTTCACAGCATCAAGAGGACGTGACCCAAGAGCAGATTCACAAGGACATCCTTGAACATGTCATTAAGCCGATCTTTGAAGAAGGGATGCTCACAAAAGAAACCAAATATTTTATCAATCCTACTGGACGTTTTGTAATTGGGGGTCCTAAAGGTGATTGTGGTTTGACGGGCAGAAAAATTATTGTAGATACCTACGGAGGGTGGGGACGTCATGGAGGAGGAGCCTTTTCAGGTAAAGATCCTAGTAAGGTTGATCGAAGCGCGTGCTATATGGCCAGATACATCGCAAAAAATATCGTAGCATCTGGTATTGCCAAGAAGTGCGAAGTTCAGCTTGCTTATGCCATTGGAGTCGCTGACCCTGTGTCCGTCATGGTAGATACCTATGGAACTAGCCAGGTTTCTGAGAAGAAATTGTCCGAGCTGGTTCGGGAAGTTTTTCCGCTCAAGCCAAAGCAGTTGATTGAAAAACTCAATCTTTTGAGACCCATTTATACACCTACAGCTGCCTATGGGCATTTTGGAAGAGGTAAAGATGGTTTCCCATGGGAATCGACTGATCTTGCAAAAGATATTGCTTCCATGGTGTAGTTTGAGCTGTCTGCGTAAAGGACATGCTAAGTAGACGGAGCTGCGGAGAAAAGAGAGGCACCGGTGATTTTTGATCGTATTCCCATGATCGAAAAACTTTTTTTTGAAAAACTTTCAACGTCTCGTTTTCAAAGTACAGAGCCGCCATTCTTTTTTAGTTCTGATGTTGCAATGGACTTACTCGAGTCCATGCTGTGCTCACGTCTATTGGACTATCAGGCAAGGAAGCTCAAAGCATTGGGGCAAGCTTTTTACACGATTTCCAGCGCTGGACATGAGTCAAATGTAGTTTTTGGACATCTCTTGAGAGAAGACGATCCCTGTCTTCTTCACTATCGCAGTGGAGCTCTCATGCTGGAAAGAGAGAGGTTAGGAGATCGCAATGCTCTTCAAGACATGTTGTTTTCTCTATGTGCATCTAAGTATGATCCGGTGTCCGAAGGCAGACACAAAGTATGGGGTTCAAAAAAGCTTTGGGTTTTTCCACAGACAAGTACGATTGCTTCTCATCTTCCTAAAGCTGTAGGAACCGCGTGGGCCATTGAAAAAGCTAAGAAGAGCAATATCGACTTTCCCCTGAGTCGAGACTCTATTGTATGTTGTAGTTTTGGCGATGCCAGTGTCAATCATGCTTCGGCCTTGACTGCATTTAACGCTGCGTCTTGGATGAGACATCAAAACTTGCCTTTGCCCCTGTTATTTTTGTGTGAGGATAATGGTTTGGGGATCTCTGTAAAGACGCCTCCCGATTGGATTCGAGCTCGATTTTCTTCTTTTCCTCACTTGAAATATGTAGAAGCTGACGGACAAAAGTTAGAAGAATGTTTTGAAAAAGCGCAGTGGGCCATTGAATATGTGAGGCAAGAGCGAAAGCCTGTATTTTTTCACCTTCGTACCACAAGACTTTTGGGTCACGCAGGCAGTGATGTCGAGAGCGTGTATCGAAGTCAGGAAGAAATTTGTGCATCAGAAGAAAAAGATCCCATAGCTCTTTTCGCGTCTCAAATCATTGCATGGGGACATGCGAATGAAACAAAAATAAAAGAGCTTTATGATGATTGTAAACAGCAAATTCATACCTTGTCTCAAGATCATCGTTTGCAAGAGCGTTTGGAAAGTGGAACGCAAATTCGCTCTGCACTTTATCGAAGGAAAAAAAGTGTTCGCAGCGTTTCAGAGCAGCTCGAGAAAGAAAGAACTTTTTTCTATCAAAAACAAGGTAAAAGTTTTCCTGAAGCTTCTGAAAGTAAAAAACGACACATGGCCTTTTGGATCAATCAGGCGCTCAGAGACATACTGATTGAATATCCAGAAGCACTTATTTTCGGAGAAGATGTAGCAAAAAAAGGAGGCGTGTATCACGTCACTGCAGATTTGTATGAGGAATTTGGAGGACAAAGAGTTTTCAACACACTCTTAGATGAGCAAATGATTTTTGGTATGGCTATGGGGATGGGACAGTTGGGTTTTCTTCCTATTCCTGAGATCCAATATCTTGCATACTATCAAAATGCCCAAGATCAAATTCGCTCGGATGCGGCTTCCTTAAGTTTTTTTTCTGCTGGTCAATATGTCAACCCCATGGTGATTCGGATTGCCTCGTTTGCCTATCAAAAAGGTTTTGGAGGACACTTTCACAACGATCATTCTCTGGCTTCATTGATGGATATCCCAGGAGTGATCATTGCGACACCCTCAAGAGGTGATGACGCAGCGATGATGCTTAGAACACTGACTCATCTCGCAAAAACGCAAGGGAGAATATGTTTTTTTCTTGAGCCTATTGCACTGTATATGACTAAGCACTTGCATTGTGAAGGCGATGGCTTATGGGAATGTCACTATCCAGGCATAGAAAAGGTTTTAGACCTGGGTCGTGTCAGTGTGTACGGACCACAGAAATCCTCTTACATTATTTTTTCTTATGCAAACGGTTTGTATATGAGTCTGCGCGCAGCTCAGGTTCTTTCGGAAAAGTATCAAATTTCATGTAGAGTTGTGGATTTGAGATGGCTCAAACCTCTGCCTTGGGAATCGATTGAAATGCTAGTGAAGCAATCCGAAAAAGTGCTTTTCGTAGATGAGTGCAGAGAATATGGGGGTCCGGGTGACCGAATTCTTGCTCATCTACAAAATCGAGGTCTGAATCAAGGTCGTTTGATTCGAAGCATTCACTCTATGGATACATATATTCCTTTGGGACCTTCTGCCGATGCAGTCTTGCTTCGTGAAGATGACATTGTTCACGCCATTCTTGCCATGACCCAAATCAACCCATGATTCAGAAGATTCATATTGCGAGAGCTTGGAAGTATATGCTCATGTACACATACTTCATTTTGATTTGGGGAACCTATGTTCGAGTAAGTCGCTCGGGTTCAGGTTGTGGAGTTTCGTGGCCAGATTGTCAGGGATCTTTTTTTGTTTCCTGGAGTTTCGGACCCCAGTGGATTGAATATATTCACCGAGCCAGTTCCGGTTTGTACGGACTTCTCGCTGTGTTTTTGTGTGTTGTAACTTGGAGATCCAAAGCCAGTCGTATTGCAAAAGGTATATGCCTGGTGTTTTTGGTGTTGCTTTTTTTAGAAGCGTGGATTGGGAGAATTCTGGTGATCCAAGAATATGTTGTAGGCGATCATCGTGTACAAAGAATGTTGTGGATGGGGTTTCATTTTTTAAATACTTTGCTTCTGAGCGCGAGCCTGATTTTTTTGTGGCAGGAGTTGGCTCAAGGTTGGCTTTCGATACATCAAAGTGTGCTCAAATGTTTTCGAAGGCTTCTATCGTCAGTCGATATATGGTTTTTTATTGGAGTGTGTTTGTTTGGTGTCGTTGCAGCCTTTTTTGATACGAGCATTGTAGAGTCTGGAAAACAAGCATCCATTTTGCCTTGGTGGGTGATATGGACCCGAAATGCTCATCCCCTCGTGGCCTTGTCATATGTTGGCATCAGTATATTTAGGATTGGGTATCAAAGCAGAGAATATACGCAGCTCCATATGTTTTTGCTTGTCATGCTAGTCATGAATGTAGTTGTAGGGACCGCCAATGTCTTATGGCATCACTTAGAACTGTTACAACTTGTACATGTTTTCAATACGCATTTGATATGGATGGGTTTGATCTTGTTTCGGCTGCAATCGATGAGCTTCAAAAAGTCGTCGTGAGACGAAGAAAGAGGGAAAAATCAGGGGCTTAATCTTCGCTTGATAGCGCGCGCAATCTTTTGGTTGACAAGACATGAATTTTATAAGATACTTCGGAACCTTTTGAATCTAGTTTTCGAAAGTAAGTAATTGTAATAACACAAAAAGGTAAGTGATTGGCATATGACAGGTGTTCGAGTTAGAGAAGGCGAATCGTTCGAAAGCGCGTTGAGACGCTTTAAAAAACAGTGCGAAAGAGCCGGAATTCTCTCTGAGATCAGAAAGAGAGAGTTTTACGAGAAACCCAGCGTTCGAAAAAAGAAAAAAGCGATCATGGCGCTGAAACGCTCGGGAAAAAAATTCAAATTTGCATAAATCCTAAAGTTACTCGAACTCATTACATTGAGTTCGGGAGCGTACTGCATATGTATCACCAAGGTGTAGGGCTTTAAGAGGGGTATTTTCTTGATTCCCAAAGAGGTGATCGAAGACATTCAGCAGCGCAGCGACATTGTAAAAGTCGTGGGTGAGGTGGTGTCTTTGAAAAAAATGGGCAAGGACCAGAGTGGCTTGTGTCCTTTTCATCAGGAAAAATCTCCTTCATTTACGGTCAGCTCACAAAAACAATTGTTTTATTGCTTTGGTTGTGGCGAGGGGGGAACCGTCATTACATTTTTGATGAAATTCTATCATCTTAGTTTTGTGGAGGCCTTGAAAAGGTTGGCTCTGCCCTTAGGTATAGATCTTGAAGACTATTTTAAAGACTCCGAGGCTGCCCAGAAACAAAACCAACATCGAAAAGAACTGTATTCTCTTATGCAATATGTGGCCCAGTTATTTCACAAGGTGCTCAAACATTCTGAATCTGCGAATGGGGCAAGAAAGTACCTTCATGAAAGAGGTTTCAGCAAAGAGAGCATAGAAAAAAATTGGATGGGCTATGTTCCAGAGGGGTGGGAGCAGCTTTCTACGGCTTTGAAAAAAGATGGAAAGAACTTAGATCAAGCGGTCTCATTGGGGCTCTTGAGTAAAAAAAGCCATAAGAATCAATACTTTGATGTTTTTCGTCACAGAGTGATCGTCCCAATTTTTGATGAAAAAGATCGAGTGATTGGACTTGGTGGAAGAAGCCTTTCTGACAAAGGACCTAAATATCTCAATTCTTCTCAATCCATGTTGTTCGATAAAAGTCGCACACTTTTCGGTCTAAATCTTGCAGCTCATCATCTAAGGAAAGAAAAATATATGGTGATCGTTGAAGGATATATGGATCAGATGATGCTTTCTCAGTATGGCATAGAGAACTGTGTGGCTACTTTGGGGACGTCTTTGACTCAAGGACATGCGCAGCTACTTAAGCGCTATACTGATCGAGTAGTCATGCTCTATGATGGAGATGAGGCGGGAAGGAGAGCCGTCAGGCGTTCGATGAAGCCTCTTTTAGAACAAGGGCTTGATGCGCGGGTGTGTCTGCTTCCTGAGGGTGAGGATCCTGACAGTTTTGTCCGAAAAAATGGAAAAGACGAATTGAAAAGAAGATTAGGTCAAGCCTCAGGAATGATTGAATTTTATTTTGCTCATTTCTATAAAAACGAAAAAGATTTACATAAAAAAGCACAGTACTTTTCAGATCTTGTGCAGTGGATTGGATCTATCAAAAATGTTTTTATCAAAAAGGTTTTGATGGATGCTGTACTGGTGACGTTTTCTGTTGAGAAAAGTGTGTTTCAACAGGCAGAACCTTCTCACAAATCTTTTGATCAAAGCGCCATACAAAAAAAACAAAAATCTCAAAAAATTCAAAATACTTACGCTTTAGAAGAAGCTATGGTATTACGTGTCTGCGCTGAGTTACCTAAGATGAGAAATCGATTTGTGGAAGAGTCTATTGTAGAGTTGTTTGAGTATCCCCCTATCCAAGAACATTGTCTCAGCTGGTTGGATTTGATCAGCGAGCATTCAGATCAGAAAAATGTTGTGTCTGCGCACCAGGCCGTCGAGCTATGGCCACACGACGAAAGTAGATCACTGGTATCGAAAGTTTTTATGGAAGATTGGGCACAGGAGTCCTATGTGCTTGAGAAAATTTGGACAGATTGTATTTCAAAGTTACAAGAACGGAAAGTTCGGCAGTTGCGTGCTCAACTGGAAGACGCGGAAATGCATGGCAATCAAACAGCACTCGAAAAGCTGTCGGTTCAAATGCAAGCGTTGAAAAGAAAGCAGCTACGTCGAGATCAAAACGGCTCGGGCACCAAGTCAGGAGGTCAAAATGAAAGAAAATAAAGATGTTGGTCAGTTTCAAAATTTGATCGATACGGGGAAAGAGAAAGGCTATTTGACCTATGAAGAGGTCAATGAAGTTTTACCCAATGAGGTGGTTCAAAGTGAGCAGCTAGACGATATTATGGTGCTTTTTGGAGAGCTTGATATTGCAATTGTTGACAGCGATAAACAAGGCAAAGCACACATCGATAGAATCAAAGCAGAGCTACCTGACAATCAAGAGCAAGAAAAAGCCCAGTCTGTGCGATCCAATGATCCTGTGCGGATGTATCTTAAACGTATGGGAGCTGTTGCTCTTTTGACCCGAGAAGGTGAAGTCGAAATTGCAAAAAAGATTGAAGAAGGAGAGGACGAGGTCTTAGAAATTCTGATTCGTTCCACCGTTGGTACTAAAGAAGTGTTGCTCATCGGAGAAAAACTCAAAAAAGGAACCATTCGAGTTAAAGATTTGGTTCGAGGCATTGAAGAAGATGACGAAAGTTTTGACGAGGAAGGGTTTACCAAGGGTGTTCTCAAGCTTATCGATAAGATCAAAAGAATCAACCGCGAAAACCAAAAAATTGTAGATAATAAAAAAGATTTCAAGTCAGCGCCTAAGAAAAAAGAAGCAAAAGAAAAGCTAGAAAAAAACCATGAAAAGATGTTTGCGACTCTCAAGGAGATCAACTTAAATCGTAAGTGGATCAACCGCATCGTTTCAAAAATTAAAAACATGCTTCTCAAAATTGAGA
>JAGRAX010000050.1 GCA_020434365.1 Bdellovibrionales bacterium | reverse complement strand
GTTCCATTTTCTTTGATTGCCTAAATGGCCGATGCAAGATCCAACTTTTGATCGCCGAGCGCTTTTTCTAAGTTGATGCCTTCCACAGGAAGCTGCCCCTGCGCAGCATCTTCCGGTCCATAAAAATACCAATCTTGTTGATGCTCTTCAAAAAATGAAATCAAAGCCTTTGAATCATCTTTTGCATAGGCTGGAACGGCCAAAGCCAGGATCAATGTCATTGAAAAAACGTAATGTGTATTTTTTGGGTCATAAAACTCCTCACTGTAGAGTTCCATAATCTACTCAAACACGACGTGTCAACCTAAAATCAGTTGATGTTTAGTCGTGATCTTCGCAAGCTTCAGAGGTGAAATATTGAAGGCCGAGGCTTCTGGAGCCTGCAACTGGATAATGAGTCCAGTTCTCACCGGGGTCTTCTACTTGCGTGAGAAAGCAGTACACTTCTGTTGCACTTTTGTGTGCAACTGCGATCAAGGGATCTACGTGAGTTTGAATGTTTCCGTGTTCGCTCGGAGGATAATACATACCCAGTTGCAGTGTTTGCAATGAGTCTTTGAAAAAACTCTCGGGAGTGGAGTGTAAGACTTGATCTTCGGGATCGGATTGTATTTCGGCCAGATGAAGTTGAAAGGTCACCATCATGAGCATGTCCGCAATCATTTGATTTTCAGCGCTTCTTAAAAAATTAGGGTCAAAGTAAGAATAGATCTCTTCTATTTTTTTTTCTCCCACACCTTCATTATATTGGTTCTCAATGTCTAAGAAAAGTTGTGGGTTCTTGAGGATTTGAATTTCTGGCAAGTCAGTTCCTGATAGAAACAGCTCAGCCAAAAAAGAAACAACAGCAACTTCAAGGAATGCAGCTGAACCAAATTTCATTTTAGACCACTTGGAGAGATTTGCTGGATTTGCAGTAGCCATGAAAGCTTGAGATGTTATTCCTGCAGATACCTCGTAGAGTCTTCGATATCTTTGAATTTCTCTTAGAATCCGTAGCCTTGCCCTAGACAAAGAAAAGTTTCCGTGTCGGGTGATGTTTCGAACTGTAGCTTTTAGGGTTTTCAGTTCTTTGTGATGGCCCTTGAGAGATTCAATGACTTCCTTAAGCTTTGCGGTGTCCATTTGGTCGGAGGGAATATAGTAGCTTGCGCCATCTGGACTTATACGATGATAACGAGCTCCGCTCGTAATATTACGGTGTTCAAATGAACCCGGTCCAAGTCTTGGTCCAGCTTCATAGGCATTGACTGTGGCTTCCATAGATAGAATATTCCTTTCCACTTCTGCGATTCTGCTTTCTAACTTTGCAAAGTATCTTTGCTCCAAAGAGCCTAGACTTTCATCTGCAATAGATAAGCTTTGATTGAAGGGAAGTTCTTCTAGTTGTGCATAGGATTCAAAACGAAAGCCTCGGGCTCCATGGGAGCGAACCACTTCATGAAGAACGGCCACTTCTTGAGCGTTTCGTGGAGCTAGATAAGTAATGTTTTCCAAAAGAGCTGGGTCGTGGAGGTGAGAGTTCATATAGATTCGAATGGCGGAGGCAACGATCAAAGAGCCCGCACCCACAGCCATCAGCGCGGGGGATTTTTCCTCCTTTACATAATGAAGAAACACTTCTCCCAACCTTCCCTTGATTCGCTGAAGTTGAGAACTTTCTTCATGAGTCTCTTGAGCCTGGACTTGGATGAGGTTGGAGGACAGCAAAAAGAGAACCATCAGAGCCACAAGCATCTCAATGGGCTTGATTCTACATCGCGTTTTGTTGTTCATTTCCCGTACTTTGCCTACAAAAATAAATGTCGCTGTCTTATCAAAGATCTATTTTTATGTAAAGCGTCATATTATTTTGAAGAGCTTGATTTTATTGTCACGATGTGACATATGAATCCAGGTTTTTTAAATTTGTAGGGGAAGAATATTATTTTGTTCAAGTTATTTCAAAGCGTTACGCACTTATTGAAGCAGAATGTTCATGCGCTGTGGATGTCTGTAATCACTATTCAGTGTATCGTCGGACCCTATGCCATTCAAAATGCTCGGGCTCAAGACTTTAAACATACGGTCAAAACTGAAAAGAAAGTAGAACAAGACAAAAATGAGTCTTCCTCCCCAAAAGAGCTTTCAAACCCTTCAGTCAAAAACAATGTATATATAGAGGGGCGTGAAGTTTGGGCCCAGATCATTGATCAGTTTGTAGTCGCGGCCAGAACTTTTCTGGATTACCACATAGGTGAAAACATTCAGCGCGGCTATCTCTATGAGAAAGGCATCAGTATTGAGACCTTTCGCTCTGAGGTTGTAGATCGATTGACTCAGATATCTGAGATGAAAAATATCAAAAGAGCCAGAAATCAACTGCGTTCATTTTTGGATTTGTCTCCCTATGGAGAACTCTTTCAGATTTTTAGACCCGAGCCCATCAAAGTATGGAATTCAAATGAACTCCATAGCAAGCCAATTGCGTACATTGCCTATGATGAACAGGCCTATATGTGCGCTCAATATCTTTCTTTGCTGGATGAGCAAAAATATACCTCTCGTAACTTTGTACCCAATCTGCCATTGGAAATTGGTCACTATCACGACACCAAATATAGCCGTTATGAGCCCATTACAAGCGGCAAGCATTTTGTTGAGTATGTGAGCGGCTGTTTGCTCAAAGCGACGCAGCAAGCTTTGGATCGCTATCCTGTTCTTGTTGGTGTGGCCTATACGCCATTTTTAGAAATCTCTTTAATGATGAGAGCAATGCGTGAAAAAAGTTTTGTCAGTATAGATACGGGATTTCCAGTGGATCCTTCTGAAGTTTCAGAGTGGATTGATTTTGCCAAGGGACAAACACTTCCCTGGAAATTTGAATACCCAGAGAAAAAAACTTCGGAGCACTATGGATGTTACATTCTCTCAAAAATGAGAGAGTGGCATCAGCATAAAGAGTTTGATGCTCCCTACGCCAATGAACTTTTGGCCCGGCCAGATGAGAGTTATAAAGTTCGAACCTTAAGTGAAAAAGACATTTCAATTCAAAATTCGATTTCTGCGATTGAAGATAAAATCAAAAAATCAGTTAAGGAGATTCAGTCTCTGGGTCTAGATCGATTTGATCAAATTCAAACTCCTGAGCAAAAGCAAGCGGCTCTCAATGTATTGATTGAAAAGCTTACGCAGTATGGAGATTTTGCAGCTGAGATTGAAATGGCATCTGCGAGTTTAGATCAGTCCTATAACGATGCTCCAACGAGCAAGACCGTTGTCAATTTGGATGCCAATGACCCTCGGTTTCATGGAACGCATTGCCCAGAGAGCTCTGACAATCCCGATGTGATGGCATGGAATGCGATTGATGAAACACGAGCTTTTGTAAGCGCAGCTGGGCAAACGGCCTTGATGCTTTCGCCCTTAGCTTCAGTTGCACAGGGTTTGAGAGTCTCTGGGATCTCACCCATATTGAAATTAAACAAACATTACTTCAATTTGGTGATCTACGGCTTTTTATCCATGATTCTGGAGGATCAGGGAGATATGTTCAAAGAAGGTTTTTGGATTGGATTCTTTTCAAGTCTAGGAATCAAAATTGTCTCGATGACGGAAGCCGTTTTGGCGAGAGTCATTTTTGTTTTTTTTACGGTGCTGGCAATGTTCATGATGGCCAGGCATACACGTCAAGTCAAAAACTTGATGAAAGAGCACAAATACATGGAATTGGGTCAAGAGATGTATTCATTCTTTATGGGAACTTCAGGCTCTATTCTTGGGGGACTCACCTTGGGTATTCTATGGTCTATGGGCATCAACGCTGTTGGCATTGATCCACAGCCTCTTACGCCAAATGGAAAACTTCCTAGAGGTGTTGGGGGTGCCAATGAGTTTCCGGCGCACGATTATCAGGGCGTTACTCGACATAACAATTTCATTCAATTGGACCCCAATCGCTTGCAGGTGTCTGGTGGATCGATGAATGGCGGGATTCGAAATTTGTATTCGGGCCAGGAAGTTCCGAATCTAGAACCTGGATTGCAAATTCGGCCGATGTATCAGGGGAGCAACCCGCTGAGAATAGATTCTTATCTTGAGCCTTGGAACAAACCCATCATTGGACAAGCAGGGGCAGTGAGACCTCTATATCCACAGCTTGTCCCAAATTCTCCCGATCCCAATGCCTATCCGTTTCCTTCAATTGTATTTTCAGATGAAGAGCGCCCAAGGCCAAGGCCGGATAGAAACTATGATCAGGAATCTGAAACATCTTTGGCTTCACAGCGTGAGATTTTACGTTGCCGAAACAGCAACCAAAGACTGGGTGAAAAACATATTGAAATGGCCAAGTCTGTGTTGGGTACTCGGAGCACTTCAAACAAAGCCAAGCTTGCGAGATGGCTTGCGTATCAATTTTTGTTTCGATGTGGATATTGGGATGAATTTTTGCGCAGTTTGGATCCGGGTCAAGTAGAAGCTCTTCAAGAAGAATTCTCTGAAATGGAGAAAAAAATCAGAGAGAGATTGTCTACCGAACCTATAGTAGATCCCAATGCACCTGTTTATGGATCAGAAAATCCTTCTTTCATTGAAGGCTATGGAAATTTTCTTCCTGTTTTTGCAATGATTGATGTTGATAATCAAAAAGAAAAATTTGCCGTCGAGGAAGAAGAGGAAATCATTTATGAATTTATTGATGAGATCAAGAATCGTATCAAGGTCGAGGCACTGGTTGAAGACATTCTTTTGTTCAACGGAATTCGCTCTTTGAGAATTCCGATAGAAGAAAAGAAAAAAATTGCGAGAGTCTTGGCTGAAATTTTTATCTACCATTATCGAAATGGACAGGATCGACGCCGCACATTACCTTCGACCATTCCAGAAGAAATATTAATTCCCGATGAGATTAATATGAGAGAACTGCGTGAGCATCTGTCCCTTGAAAATTATCAAACGCTTCGTTCTAGGATCCTGTGGCTGTTTCTTGTAGAGCATGCCTATGAGCTCACAGAAAGTTTAGAGGGAAGCGGGAGATATGCCCCTCTAGAACAAGCAGTGTACTCGATGATTGAAGAGAGAGAGTATGGACCTCATTTGCTCAGGCGCATTCTTACTTTGGCCTACTCTTTTGATGCCATTGGAAGATCAGCTCGAAAAGTCTTGTTTGATATGCATGAGCTCGATGCCTCGACGTACTTGATTCAATCCGTGGATTTTAGGAATTTTTATCAATTCTCTTTTGAAGCGAGTGGAACTCAAGAAGAAATGCTCTTTTCGATTCGTCATGCCTGGGAAGTTTTTTGTTTGATGATCATGAATGTCGGTGGAGGAGAAGTCGTTCCCAATCAATCTTTTGCTTTTGAACGCTTTGAGGATTGGACTCGGGCGTATGAGTTTTTAAAAGCTTTGGTCGATAAACCTAGGTCTACCTTTTCGGGACTTCAAGACATTGGAGAGCACCTTATTCGTTCTTTTCAAGTCATCATTCACTTCGAGAGCTTTGAGCTTCTGCTTACCGGTGTGCGTATGCTTGCAGGAGTAGATCTTGAGTCCATCCTAAGGGATCAAAGCTACGAACGTGTTGATGGAGTTCATGCGAGCTCCCTTCAGCAAAATCAATATACGATGAGGCCATGGGAAGGTGTTGCAGATGCAATGGATCAATATCGAATTGATGTCGTGGAGTTCTCAAGCCACTACTCTCATGATCGAAATTTTTATGTAGATTTATTGCGTACACTCTTACAAGAGAAAATGATGGCCATATGGCACGGAAATCGAATTTTCATTGCCAGAGATCCCCTTGCAAAGTCGCTGATGGAAATTGCGCTCAATTTATGGAAGCTTAGAATGGCGCAGGATATGGCTGCTCAAGGTATCCAAAGACCCTACCATTTCTTGTCATACAATAGTCCTCCACACCTCCCTGGACAGTATTTTGTGTTCTTGCCTCAAGATCGAAGAAGAGAGGTTCTCCCTTTGGTCAATCAAGCATTTTCTCAACATCGTTTTCAGCAGACGATGACGTATTCGGCTAGAAATACAGGCCAAAGTCAATCTGGGTTTTGGATTGAAACCTGGGGCTTGGTTCCTTTTGAGGAGTATTATCCAGAGGCGGTAACATTTAGAAATCAAGGTGAGTCAAGTATGGAGGCTGAAGGCTTTGATATGAGTCCTTCTCGCAATCAACTCCCTCACACCATTCGTAGATATATTCGAGAACATCTACATTTCCCCTCGGATCAACTTTCTGATCCTTTCCGTATTGAACTTTCTCAAGATCGTGTTCTCGTTGAAGTGGCCTCAGAGCAAAATGAAAACGCCGACTATACAACATGGCTCATTCCCATCATGAAAATTTTAAGATCTTTTGGCTTTGAAGCCGAACCCGACGGTTATGTTACTGTAGATCAGCAGCGCTATTATCGAATCTCCTTGGGGCAGCGCGCTTCGGGAGCCATGTCGATTCCCAATCCCATGGAGGTTTATTCCCCTGAAGCATTGGAAGAAGAGTGGCAAGGTCAGGTTTCGGTTCGAAGTAGAGACCCGAGAGAGGCCCCAGAAGAGTTGACCGAAGATTCGGAACGCTACTATGACTACCAAAGGCCTGAAGCAAGTGAGAGTATGAGAATTGTTCTCAATCCGAATATCTATAGTCTTGCACTTCATTGGATGGCGCTCAATCAAGAATCTCAAGGCGAAGGTTCATTTTCTAGTGTAGATCAGTTGTCAATAAGACTAAGAGACATTGCTTTTTTTGTTCAGGAGCTTTTGAGACTTCTTGAGCAGCATGGTTTGGAGCTTGTGGATGTCCAAGACGGAGAAATCCTAACCAACCGTTTTGATCGAAGGCTCATTGGTTTTGCGAGAGGTCTTTTGTTGGCATTTTTGGATACGCTCAATCAAAGTCCGGAGACTCAATCTGCAATGGAGCGTTTTGCAGAAGTCGAGCGTCGGCGTGCTGACGGAGATCTTTCAGGCGATGACGAAGAATATATGGATGCTCTGACAGTGGTGTTGACTTATTTTGATGGTCAGATGGAAACTTTAGTGGGAAATTTGAGAGAAAGAAATCTTATTTTTAGAGAAGAAGGTGGCGAAGAATTACAAGTGACATCCGAACCGTTTCAAAACTGGCTAGAAGATGTCTTGCGTTTGATTGTACATGTAGAAGAAGATGCTGTTGACCCAGAAGAAGTAGAACCTGATCCATTACACCCACAAACTACAGAACCAGAAGAAACAGAACCTGAAATCGAGGAAGAGGTAGATCCTACGGATCAAAGAGATCCAAGAGAAAGAATCAATGTCGTAGGATTTACTGAAGAAGATTTGGAATATTTGCAAGACAAAGATCAACTTTATGTTGGAGAGTTGAAGGATTCAGACTGGGTCGTAGCGCATCACGGAGCCATCCTGGAAATTCACTCTACACAGTATCAACAAAATTTTGAGACTCTCCAGCCAGGAGATACGTACACACATCCAATGCACGAGCAGCTGAGAAAAATCATTCGCAATGTTGATGGCCACAGATTCCCGAATCCTTCTGCTGATGTAATTATGGAGGGTCTTGATCAAAGAGAAGTTGTTGCTTATTTGATAGCAATGCTCGGAGAGAGCAGTAGTCAATACATTCCATTTATTTGCTATCAAATCCTGTTCCAATTATCCATACCAGAGTCTGGCTTGGATCAAGAACATCTATCTTCGGTTCAAGAAGCTTTAGATTCATATGATAGAAGCCGGATTACAAGACTTCATAGCCAGATCAAACATATGGCCCGAGTGTCTTCAATTTTTGATCGACTGCAATTGAGTGTAGCACTTTCAATTGATGATGCTGATCTCTCAGAGCAGTCTGATTTTGCGCTTTCCGCAAATGATCTTGAATCTCTACAATTTCTTCAAAGAAGCCATAGAACTAATATTTATATATCTTACATGTCGAGAATGTTTTTACAGACTTGGAAAGAGTATGATTTTAATGATGAAGATATGAGAAGTAAAGCAGCCATGATGGGTTTCTTTTTGTCCCTGTATCACTTGAGACATGCATACGCGGTAAAGATTCTCAATCAGTTTTCACATGCTTGGAATGACGATTTTTCTGGAATCATTGCAAATCATGTAAATCTGCAACAAGGACCAGAACGAGTTGATGAAATGAGTCATGTTGCTGAGTTAACTCAGTGGAATCCCGAAGAATTGGCTTCTTTGCTGTATCGGAGGGACTACGCAGATCGACTGATCGTTGAGGGATTCTCATATGCTGACTTATTGAACCTCTATGAATATTACAAAAAAGCTAGAGATAGATCCATTGATATGAACCGCATATATACAAACTCAAATCAACAGAGACAAAATCAGTTGCAACAAGAACGCAATCGAGTGAGTGAAATTGCCTATGAGTTTTTGATATCTTTTGGATATAGGGTTTTGTTAGCTTTTACGTATGGTGTAAACCGAGACAGGAATGATTACAGAAATTACCATCCTTTTAATGGTCGACGCATAACGAGAACGGATATTGATCATATGTTAGAAGCCTCTGCATTGGTCTCGTCAACGCCCAGCGTGTCTTTGTTTATTTCAAAAATAATGTGGAGACTTTTGCATGATGATCCAGCCATTGAGGATGAAGAACAAACAGAGCTGGAGTTTTTGGATTATGAGATTGAGTCTTCAGAGTAATTTTTTGTAGAGAATATAGAAAATTTTGTATCTTTTGCCTAAGAAAGATAGAAGAAAGTTGAAATGTCGATGCGAAAGATAAGAATGCAAGATCTTCGTTTTGCCAAGCCAAAAGATTGTCAGGCTATGCTTGATATTTATGCTCCTTATGTTTGCGACACCGCAATTTCATTTGAAGAAGAAATTCCCGCATTGGAGAGCTTTCAAGAAAAATTCTCTAAAATATCATTTCTTTATCCTTGGTTGGTATTGGAGCGAAATGGCCAAACGATTGGCTATGCCTATGCATGTGCACATCGAGAGCGTTCGGCCTATCGCTTCTCATGTGAGACTTCCGTGTATGTAGATCAGAATCATCATGGGCAAGGCATTGGAAGCTCTTTATATCAGGCACTCTTTGCTTTGTTGCAAGCACAGGGATATTGCCAAGTCTTTGCTGGAGTCACGCAGCCCAATCCAGCGAGTCATGAGATCCATCGATCTTTTGGATTTGTTCCTATTGGCACCTATCAAAACATTGGATATAAATTTGAAGCTTGGCATGATGTGCGCTGGTATCAAAAAGAGCTTTCTGTCCACTCTGTGATGAGTTCTCCCATTCCCATTTCAAAACTTGATCAGAAGATCATAGATCAGTGTTTGTTGGGGCATATGTAAAAATATAGTTTTTCCTGTTACTCCCTTTACTCTAGGCACATAAATATCTTTACACATTTCTTTTGCCTTGTTTTGGATTGTGATAATTGCATATCTACCGATCAATAAGCTCTACAACATCTATAATATAAGGAGAAAATCATGGGACGAAAAATTGAAGCTGTAGCACGGTATATTTTGGGAGCCATTTTCTTGGTTTTTGGATCAAATGGTCTTTTGATGGCCATCACGGGTAAAGGATTTATTCCCATGCCTGCGCCAAGTCCAAAAATGGCTGTGGTTATGGGCGGTTTTTTTGCAACGGGTTATCTTCTCACTTTGGTCAAGGTCATTGAAGTTCTTGCAGGACTGATGTTTTTAAGCAAACGCTATGTAGCTTTAGGCATTACTTTGTTGGGACCGATTGTTGTCAACATTTTGTGCCTGCATATCTTTGCTGATCGCTCGGGACTTCCTATGGCAATTGTGGTTACAGCGCTATGGGCAGTGCTTCTCAAATTACATTGGTCAGTTTTTAAACCTCTCTTGTCTGCAAGATCATAAGTAGTTGTGGAAGGGCGCCAGCTTTTTTCTTACGCTGGCGCCTTTCCGTAGTAGGTATGAAACAACTCTAGAGAGTTTGCTTTGGCAACGTCATACTGAATGCGTTTCCATACTGGATCAAGTGGATCTAAGCCCAAGTCTTCTATATATTGAGAGCTGACAACAAAGTACTGACCCTTATAGGTCAAAAGGTATCCTTGTTGCAGATCTCTACACTGCCTGGCTTCCTCATAGTCTGTGAACCAATGATTTAGGTAAGAGGAGTGTCTTGGGTACCAGAAGGTATCCAGATTGTTTTTGTACGCTTTCCAAGAAGAATATCCATTTTGATGAGAAAGTGTTTCAAGAGCTTTCTTTATGGAAATGCCGTCTCTTTTGGACATTTGTTTGGCTTTCTTTTTTGCCTGAATGACTGGATTGGTCATCATTTCTCCTTAAGCTAGGGTCATTGTCTGCATTGACCTGGATCAGATGATGATGTGTATTGATGGTTGAGAAGTGAAGAATATTCTTTTGCAGACAGGAGGCAGCTTCTTCTACCTACAATTGACTATATAGGAGCGGGCATAGATCTTCAAGTGGAAAAAGCAATAATGAGTGGATCGTCGCTTTTTGCTGACGGTCATCCTGAAAAGATATACATTCTGGCTATGATTCGTGTTGGAAAAATGAATGATTTGATTTGCGTGCGAGAGACAGGTTCGGGATATTTTCTTAAGGATCCCAAAGGGGAACAAGAAGTGTTTTTACCGCCCGCATTGGCTGATCATGAAATACAAAAGGGAGATAAGGTACGCGTCTTTGTCTATCCCGACAAAAAAGATCAATGGATTGCGACGATGAATAGACCACTTGCCTGTGTCAATGAATTTGCTTGGATGAGAGTCAAAGAAGTCTTGGATTTTGGAGCTTTTTTCGAGTGGGGAATCGAAAAAGATTTGCTTGTGCCGGGGAATCAGCAGCGAAGGAAAGTGAGAGTTGGAGAACATTATATTGTGGGGGTTTGTTTGGAAGGTGAGGGACCTCGAATCTATGGGACGACAAAAATCAATTCGCTGATTCAAGGTTCAGAGTGCCACCTTCAAACAGGAGATACAGTGATAATTACTCCTGTCATTCGAGAACCTGTAGGCTTTCGCTGCATTGCCAATCAAAAACATATAGGAATGATCTATCACAATGAAATTTTTTCTAGACTGCAGTTGCATCAGAGCTATGAAGCTTATGTAAAAAAAATTAGATCGGATGGATATATAGACTTTTCACTTCAAAAAAAGGGAATCGATCGTCTTCAACTTGCAAAAGATACAATTTTGCATGAGCTAAAAAAAGGGGGAGGTATATTACACCTCCATGATCGCTCAGATTCTCAAGAGATTATGGATCGTTTAGAAATGAGTAAAAAAACATTTAAAAGCGCGGTAGGAATGCTCCTCAAAGATAAAAAAATTATTTTGGGCGAAGATAAAATTCTTATTTTTAAAAAATAAAAGTTTTTTGAGTCAAGTGCAACACATACGATCTCTATGTTCTCGATGCCTGCAATCAACAGCTATGTGCTTATGCTCGTGGGTGAGACCTTTTGATTGCAATATTAGTTTCGTGATTCTTCAGCATCCCTTAGAGCGACGTCGGAGAATCGCGACGGGTAGATTGACGCACTTGTTTTTGCAAAACTCTTATATGATTCATGGACACGATTACGATACAGATAGATTGCTTTGTCGTCTGATTCAAGACCCAAAATATGTTTCTGTGATTTTATATCCCCAATTTCCAAGTCTTAGAATCGATCAAGCGTCTCTGTCTGAAAAGAAAGGCGTACTTCCCCGTGGAAAAAAACTGAGAGTCCTTTTGGTTGATGGGACCTGGGCTACGGCCAAGAAGACCATTCGAAATTCTTCTATGCTTTCGGTTTTGCCGCGTATTTCATTTGTTCCTGCAAAGCCGTCGAAGTTTGAGATTCGCAAGCAACCCAATGCATTGTGCTTGTCTACACTCGAAGCTACACATGCGTGTATTGAGTATTTGTCAGATTTGGCAGAGTTTGATGTGTCTACCAGGCAACACGATCATATGCTTACTGCATTTTATGCGATGATTGATATGCACAAACAGACTTTACGAGATAGAGCCAAGTCAGGCCTAGGAAGAAAGCCAAGAAAGGTAGAAAAAGAAAACAAATGACTCTACTGAATTACACTCATATGTTTCCACTTTCCTCCGAGGAAGCGACCATAAAAAATAAGTGCTTGAGTGATGACAAATAAACTTGCAAAGCCCCAAGACCAATAGACCGCTCCTTGTTGGCCACGAATAAGAAAGGTGGGAATGACCATAAGAGGCCAGGGAATGATCAGAGCCATAAGTGATACAAAGCGAGTATCACCTGCGCCTTTGAGTGCAAAAGAAAAATTAAGATTGAGACTGTCAAAGAGCGTAAATATAGAAACAAACATAAGCAAATATGGAGTGATGGCTTGTACTTCTGTCCACAATCCCAAGTTGGATTCATTTTTAAACCATGTGATATAGAAGTGAGGTGCAAGAACAAAACTTGCGGCCATGAGGAGCATGTACATCGCCGAAAGCTGAACACCACTCCAAGAGGCTTCTTCTGCGAGTTCAGGTTTTTTGTTTCCCAAGTGTTGTCCTACCAAGACCATGACAGCTTGAGCGACGCCCAAACACGGTAAGACAGATAGCATCATGATGGTTACAGCGATACCACTGCTTGCCAAGGCAGCTTCGCCATTCTCAAATCGGCCAATTAAAATGAGAAATGCCGTAAATGCAAGTCCCTCGAGTGACCATTGTAGTCCACTGGGAAGTCCATAACGGAGGAATCTTTTGGCCAAAGCAAAACTCCAAGCATAGGTATTCATGATGGAATACTTTTTTCTAAACTTGGCTTGTAAAATGAGCACTGCACCCCAAGCTGCACTTACATAACTTGCAATGGCTGTGGCGATTCCTGCTCCTTCGATTCCATAAGCTGGAATGCCATGTCGACCCGAAATGACAAAATAATCGAGAATGGCATTGACCAAAAGTCCAACTGCATTGATTCCGATAACCGTTTTTGTATTTCCGAGACCTGTGAAAAACCCGCTCACTGCTGCAACCAAAGCTGTCGGAAGAGCGGTGTAACATAGAGTTTTAAAATATCTGATTTCGAGGTCTTGTAAGGTAGGGGAATGGTTCATCCATGAAAACAAGGGCTCAGCGATATACATCAATAGCAAAAAGAGCAGGCCACCAATGATGCTAATGTAGATTGACTGCCATAGGGCTGGACCGATCATATGATCCTGTTTGGATCCGAAGTACTGCGCCACAAATGTGGTGATGTATGCGCTGGTTTGCTGGAGTAGAGCCATAGGAACCCAAAATACACCCATCACAGCCATGGCTGCCCCCAAAGATTCTGTAGAGTACTCACCTAAAAAAATGCGATCGATGGTCAACTGAAGATTCCAAAAACTGTTGGCAATGATCAAAGGCCAGGCAATGGCAAAGAGAGTTTTCCAGCGTTGAATGAGATTCGATTTCATAGATGGGCTGGTGTATATTTTTTCTGTAAAATAATCACTTAAAAAAAATGATCTGTGTCTAGATTTTTATGGTTCGGACCGGAGTATCTCTTGTTCTGAAAGCTGAGTTTGCGTCATTGTATTCCAATCCTCAGAGGGGACAATGACAGATTGCCATTTTCGATAGGCTATCAGCTGCTTTCCCAAACCCAAGTCTACGACTTTTTGATCCAATGCTCTCTCTCTTGAGATGAGCTGTTTCTTGGATTTTTCCGACATTCCATCGCTTACATGAAAAATCATCGGTCCGAAAAATGAGCGTTTTTTGGTTTGTGTGTAGTTTTGAAGTCTGAAAAGCTCTCTGGCAAGGGCCGCAGTAAGAAGAGGCATTTCGGGGTCCATTTCTGTGATTCGATCCGGATGAAAGCGAAGTTGATAAGATCTCTTTTGAGGTTTTCTTAATGTAGCCCATACAAAAGCATTGATAAAATTTTTGGGATGGACGTAGCTTGTAATCTCCAGATCATATGCAAGAGTTTTTTCGCTGTCTTTGCACCAAGAATTTTTTTTTCTCAGACGCTTCGTAAGGGTCTTGGTTTCTGCCATAAGGTCTGAAAAATGACTTTGTATCAACTCGCAAGTCACGGACTTGATTCTAGATCTGGTTTCTTCGACCTTGTTTGTTTTAGGTTGAGCCCTTTCAATGGGGAATACAAGTAATATTATAAAAGAAAAAATTAAAAATAAGGCTCGAGGCATGCCTGCTTATACTTCAAATATTGTGAGAATCCAAGACATGACGCTACTCAAGGAATTTGCCGATTTGATCCAGCTCTGTTAGGTCTGATGAGC
>JAGRAX010000004.1 GCA_020434365.1 Bdellovibrionales bacterium | reverse complement strand
ATAAGCCTTAAAAATAAAGGGTTTAAGATGCGTGAAGAAAAATACATATTTTGCAGGACCTTTGTTCTCTTTTCATCTCTTTTGAGAAGAAAAAAATCGTAAGTTTGTTCAAGATTTGGATTGAATGTTGCAACCAAACAAAAATTTTATTGCATACATCTTACAATGCGAGACCACGAAGACCAAAGGCCAAGAGTTCTTGTGCTAACTTTTTTCGATCTACATCTTTGCTTTGATCTTGAACCACCAAATATTGATATAAAACTTCTTTGATGCTTCCGATAAAAGCCATGGCAATAATGTTTTCATCGACAGGTCTCAAAATTTCCCATTTTGCCCCGTTTCTCAGAGCATTTTTTACATTGCGATATAAAAAATTGTAAAGTCGACTTAATTTTTCATTGACCGTTGCACCCTGAGAAATAGCCTCACGAAGCAAGATTGCTGTAAGATCTCTGTGTTCAAACAGAATTTCCATGACCCTTTCAATATTTTCCAAAATATCTTCCAAAGGCTTTCCATTTTCTATTTGAACCGGAGACACTGTACGCATAATTTGATTGATAAACTGATCCACAAGTTCATGAAAAATGGCATCCATACTTTCAAAATACAAATAAAAAGTTCCGCGCGAGACATTGGCTTCCTTGATGATATCACTCACACTGCTTGCTTGATATCCTTGCATGCCAATGACTTTTTGTGCTGCTTGTAAGATCTCTTTTTTCCTGGACTCTCTTTTTTTCTTGGCTCTCAATGACCGTCCATCAACCTTATCGGCACTCATCACAATTGCCCCTCCACTTTTTGGCGAATCCACTGCTGCGTTCGTTGAGCCAATGTTTCAATTTGCATATCACTTAGACCTTCTGTTGAGCATTGTGGTCCCACAAACACCTCCAAATTTCCAGGATGAAACAATCTAGATCCTTTTTGATTGATTTCATAGTTACCTTTGACTGCAATCGGTACAATTGGATACCCCGACTCTCTTGCCATAAAAAACATACCTTTACGAAAACTGTGTACGTGCCCATCACGAGTGCGATGTCCCTCTGGAAAACATAAAATTGAATAACCCATCTGTTTTCTCTTTTTTGCCTGCTCAATGATGTCCTGAAGTTTTCCAGATTTCTTTTTTTGATGAACAGCAATCCCTTGAGAAATTTTCATAAGCCATCCATAAATAGGGATCCAAAATTGCCAGGCGTGCATGAGCCCACAAAACACATGTGGAATGCTCGCTGTCGCTATAAAGCCATCAAGAAGATTTACATGGTTCTGACAAAAAACGCTCCGGCATTGCGGATCAAATTTTTCATCGTAGTGAATTTTTGTTTGAATGCCGAGCATCTTGAGTACAAGTGCAAATGCACGCGCCGCAAACGCTTCGTGCGTCTTTCGATGTGGAAACACTGGAAAAAGAATGATCAAGACAAGGAAAAGAAAAAACATCCACACATAACAAATGGTCCATGCATACGCAGAAAAAAGGTAGGTTTTGATATGTGAAAAGAAATTCTTCATTTTTCTACGCTCCTCATTGGTACACATACATCGATTCAGGAAGAATTTTAATTTGTTCCAATGTTACATCCTCAACTTCTCCGTCAATCATCAAATGCGTTTCCAAAGGAGAAGGGAAATCTATGCATGTTGCTTGACTCATTTTAACCTCTGGCAAAAACTGATGCTTCCCAGTAAAAATTTTTGGGAAAGCTCTCAAAAGTTTCCATTTGGAGATGGGCTCAACTTCAATCAGATCAAACTTTCCATCATCAAATCTTGCGTGAGGAGCCATCAACATATCTCCTCCCGTGTATCGTGAATTATTGATCGATAAAAAAGTTAGGTCTTGATCAAAAGACCTTCCATCAATCACACACTGAAATCGATAGGGAGACAGAGTAAAAAGTTTTACAAGAACTGCCAGGGTATAGCCAAAGTTTCCCAGCAAAGAAAAAGAATCGTTTCTCAGTTTTGCGACATCCGCAACAAAACCTAGACTTACCAGATTGATGGAATAGAGATAACCCCAGCTCAATCGAAGCTGGATGGTATCACAAGCTCGCCATCGATTCTCTGCAATTGCTTCAAGAAGGCGATCTTCGTTATAATCCAAATCTCTAAGAAAAGAATTTCCAGTACCTCTAGGGACAATCCCGATTTTAACTTTTCCACCGGGTTCTTTTCTCATGGCCTCCATAATACCGTTGATGGCTTCATGGAGAGTACCGTCGCCTCCAATCACAATAAAATCTCGAATGCCATCATAATACATATGCTTGCCAATATCCTTGGCATGTTGGTGGTATTCGGTTGTTTTGATTTGATAGACTAGATTTTCGATCTTGGCTTTTTTTAACCTACGAATGAATCGATCATAGTGTCTCATTTTTCGAATGGGACGAACACGTCCGCCGCCTGCGCGTTGATTATAAATGATCCCAAAGCGTCTTATAGATTGTCGATACATATGTCTGCTCTATCTCGCTCTTGAATTTGCTGTGCTAACTTTGCACGTTTGATTTTCATCGAAGCCGTTCTAGGAAATTCATTGTCCCAAATCATCCACTGATGAATGCGTTTGTATTGAGACATTTTAAGATTTTGAGTTTGAATTTGCTTTTTCAACTGATCGCTTGTGTACTCCTTTTTTGGTCTGGTCACTATAACCATGCGTTGACCATCGATAGGATTCTGAGAGTTCCAAAGGTACCCTGAGGAAAAAACGCAAAATTCTTCGCATTCGCTCAATTGCTCAAACCAAGACTCTACATCTTCAGGGTATACATTTTTTCCCCCTTCGGTCACGATCATGTTCTTTTTTCGACCTTTCAGGATCAAATGTGCATCGTCTAAAATTCCCAAATCTCCAGTGGCGAGCCAATCATCATAGAAAACCTGACTGCTTTGCTCCTCATTGTTCCAGTATCCTTTCATTACCGTAGGTCCAGAAACCCAGACTTCTCCAATTCCAGAAGAATCAGGATTGGCGATCTTGACCTTTGTTCCATCAATAGGAGTACCTACCGTATCAGCTCGAAAATCTTCCAATCGATTCACGCTTACAACGGTCCCCGCTTCGGTCAAACCATAACCGATCAAAACTGGAATGCCCACATCATAGAAGTATTGAACACTTTGAGCATCAACAAAAGCGCCTCCTGCAAAAACCATTTTCAGTTTTCCACCAAAAGCTTTGTGAATGGGCGCCAAAATTCTTCTCGAAATATAGTACCTGGGCTTTTTTTGAGTCGCCCATCGATTGAGCTGTGTTAGAGAAGCAATCCATTTTCTTTTCCATAATGGCGCTTTCTGTAATTTTTCTTCTACACGTTCCTTTAAGGTCTTAAGCAGCATCGGAACCAGGGCCATGTGGCTCACACCATATTCTTTTATGGTATACAAAAAATATTCTGGCCTGAGCGTTCGTTGATGAATGATTCGTGTTCCATGAAGTAGAGGCAATACAAATCCACACATAAAATCAATGGCATGATTGGTGGGAATAAAAGAAAAATACAAATCGCTGGACGTGACCGGAAACATCTGACCCAAAACTTGCGCCTGAGACAAATAATTTCCATGGGTCATCATACAGCCCTTGGGATCTCCACCTGTGCCGGAAGAATATACAATGCACGCCACATCGCTTCGCTTGATTTGAACTCTTTGAAATGAAGCGTCCACGGGCTGCTCCCACGCCAACGCGTTTACGTCCAGATTTTCTCCCGCCTCTGTCACAATGACTTTGATGCCTTCAAAAAAAGAGTTCTGGGTCTTTTGCAATCGCTTCCACAAAGGATACTCAGTAATTAGATAGGTAACCTGTGCATGTTGCAATAGACTGATTTGTTCTTCAGGCGTCAGTTTATAATCAATCGGAACCAAGGTCGCGCCACAAAAAAAACTTCCAATGGCAGAAAAAATCCATTTGGATTGATTCGACATAATGATAGCAACACGTTGACCTTTTTCGATACCTTGCGCTTGCAGCTTTTTTGCAAGATGAAGCGACCATTGATACACTTCACGATAGCTGTATTGAGCATTGACTTTCTCTCGGGCAAGCTCAATCAAAGCCTGACGATCCGGATATCGTGTCAATGCCTCATCAAACACTTGTCCCAAATCGGTCTTTTGACGTAAATCCATCACCGTGACTTTTCCTCGATCAAGTTTGCAAGGTCTTGAAAAGATTTAACATCCTGAAGTTCGAAATCCATGATCTCTACAGAAAAAGTTTGTTCTAGTTCGCTGAGCAAACTGAGCGCTTGAATGCTATTAATGTTTAAACTCTCAAAAATATCCCGACTTGGATCTAAGTTTTCGACAGGAACTTGAAATTTCTTAGACGCCAAATTTAATATTTGTTCTATATATTCCATATTTTTCTCATGACGTAGGCAAATAAGGCAAAGGGCCTTGATCTGCGTTAAATTTTTGTAGAGACTCTAATACTTGATCTCTCTGAAACAGTTTCATCGCCAACTCTAACTCCTTGTCCAAAGCAGAGGTAAGATCTTGCTTCATAAACGCTTTGCATGATTTCAATGCATAAGGATCAAATTTGGTCATCTGTTTTGCCAGAGACATAGCCATCCGCATTGCGGACGCCTCTTTGACTACTTGTGAAACCAAACCTATTTCTTTGGCTTTGCTTGCGTTGATGCTTCTACCTGTAAGCAATAGATCTCGAACCACAGCATTACCTACATCTCGGGAGAGCCTAGGAATCCCTCCAAAACAAGGAATGATTCCCAGTCTGAGTTCAGGAAAAGCAAAACGTGCATTATCTTGAGCCACAATGATATCGCTACATAATGCCAATTCAAATCCCCCACCAAAACACAATCCATGAACCAAAGTTACGATGGGCTTTTGACATTGATCCAAGCGAAGAAAAAGCTGATGAATTTTTTGCAAAAAATTTCGCAGCTTTTTCACATACTGCTCTTTGTCCATGCTTTGCATCTCTTGATACAAACGACGTAAGTCCGCTCCCGCGCAAAACCCTTCATCTCTTCGACTATACAACACACATGCGCGCAAATCATCTCGCGTTTCAAGTACGTCTACACAGCGAGATAGATCTTCAACAAATTCTTCTCCGATTTCATTGCACGGCGGATAGTCCAAACCCCATGTGACAATTTGACCTTCTATGTTTTGAATGATCATACCCATCAGGAGTGCAAGCTTGTCTTGCTTTGAGGCTGCGTATAAAGCTCATCAATATCTTTTGAAAAGTTCTTTTCGATTTCTTTTCGCTTGAGTTTTTGATTGACCGTGAGAGATCCATTTTCAACCGTAAAACCTTCTTGTACATGTCGATAGGCTCTGATTTTTTTATAATGTGGGACCTCTTGATTCAGCATTTTCAAAACTTGGTCCATTTTTTCTTCACGAATGGACCCTGCAACCAAAGCTGTCAAGTACGGACGTCCATGTCCAATCAATATCGCTTGATCGATTTCCATAGGAGCCAAATCTTTCATTTTTTGTTCAATCGGTTCTGGAACAATATTGTGCCCTGAAGAAGGAATGATGACATTTTTAACTCTACCCACAATATCAATATGGCCCTTAGAAGATACATGTGCCAGGTCTCCTGTGCGAAACCAGGGCCCATCAAAACACTGCTTGCTTTCTTCTTCACGATTCCAATATCCTGAAAAAATATTGGGTCCTTTGCACAAAAGCTCTCCATCTTTGGAAATTTTAATTTCACAACCATCGATGGCTTTTCCAACTTTTCCAATTTCTACGTCATCAAACGCATCCATGCTCACAATTCCTGTCGTTTCTGTCAGACCATAGACTTGAAAAACTGGAATACGAATCATGGAAAACCATTGCTGAGTTTCGGGAGAAAGTGCGGCGGATCCACAAATCAAAAATTCTAATTTCGAGCCTACTTTCTCTTTGATTTTTTTCAAAAGAAGGACATCTATAAACATGAACATGAACTTTTCAACTAGGCTCAATCCATATTGATGTTTTTTCGTCCACAGTTGATTTGCTTTTTGATACATCTTCGCAATCCAATCACTTTGAGATTGAATTTTTTGTTCTACACCGCTCTTGATTCGCTCCAAAACGGCTGGAACATTGAGATAGAATTCAGGGTTTGCCGTGGACATTTCTTGTGCCAAATTGCTCAGATCTGTAGATAACATTACAGGATTGTCACGATACAGCTGCGTCCAAAACATCAGTCGAGAGCCCGCAAAACAAAAAGGTAAAAAATGAAACACGCGATCTTTACCCAATGCATTTTTTCTGGCTTGCTGGATCTGCATGCAGGTTCTCTCCAGCATAAAGTCAATATTACCAGCACTGAGCATGACTCCTTTTGGGTTTCCGCTCGTTCCTGAAGTATAAATGATGGTGACAATATCTTCATCTTGTAAAGCATGAGGCATCAAATCTCTCTGCGTTTTATCATCAATCAGATCTTGAAGTTTTACAGAGTCGCATTCGGAAGTCCAATGTTTGGCAACTTGCTGTTGCAGCTCAAAATCATCATAAATAAATAGACTAGGCTTACAGTCCTGCGCCATGAATGCCAACTCTTTTGGATCCTGTCGACTGTAGAGAGGAACCACAATCGCCCCAAGACTCATAATCGCAAAATCGCAGGCCACCCAGTATGGGCTATTGGATCCCAAAAGAACGACGCGATCACCTTTGGATACGCCTCTGGCTTTAAGCTGATAAGAGAGACTGGCCGTCCACTGCGCTAAGGTTTTTTTTGAAACCCCATGGCTTTGATCACCTTCAATCGAAATCAAAATACTTTCATCTGAAGACTTCCAATGTGCGCAAATGCGATCTACAAAACTCATGAATATTTCTCCACCATCGAAGTAAGATCATCCGACAATTGTGGCAGATAGCTCTGCCAGTCTCGACCCTGATGTTTTGATGCAAACTCTGGATACACCCTCTTAAGTTCCTCAAGAAAATCTTTTCCCATATCGGCCATTTTTTTCATCTCACCAACGACAGTCTTGCACATATCTTCCTGATATTTTTTTTGATGCTGGTGGCAATCAGACAACATTTGATACACATTGTGCTCTAACTGTTGATCATCAACTTCCGTATATAAATTTTCATGACCTCGAAGGTTCATAAGATTTCTGATGCGTTCATCCATCGTGACGCCCACCGATAGAACCTGCCCTGGCATCGAACAAACAATGGCGTGAAAGCGTGAACTCACCATAAACTTAGCTTTTCTCAAGATACTGATCATATCGTACATATGATACTGATCGCTCACAATCACAGGGGGAAGCTGCTCAGATCCAAAAGCTTTCGAAAAGTCTTCACAAGCTCTGCGATCGAGTTTTTCCATGCCTACCGCCGCAACAAACAGGTTATGCTCTGTTGCAAAACGCTTGGCAGATTTTGCAAGCGCCTGAATGTATGTTTCATAAGATTTTTGATCTTGTTTGTTATAATCGTGAAAGTATATGGATTTATAGTGTTGATCTTTGTACTTTCCCACCGCAATATTTTGAATTCTTTTTACAACATTTGCTTTGACTGGCCACCAAAATGGATTGATGGGACAAACCATGAGAATGTCTTGTTTTCCATCCCATCCTTTTTCTTTGAGGATTTTTTCCCCTACACTTTTTGGTGAAGGTGTAAATGTCCAGGCAGTGTCTGCGCCGGGTCGAGTACGTATGTTGATTTTTTGCAGTACTTCTTGAGATTCTTCATTGCGGCAGATCACCAAAGAATCCCTACACTGCTTTTGAACAAAGTGTTTCAAAGTAGGTGTCATGGCACCTGCTTCAGCTCCATAGCCAATACTGAGTTTCCTTTCTGCATTGGCCATCCCCAAACTTCCCGCCATCATGACAGACAGTGCATCTGCAAATTTTGATTTAAACATCGAGCCTTCACAAGCAATCACTCCATGATGTTTGGGGCATTCTGAGTAAAGAAATGGAGGAAAGATTTGCGGAACTTCGAGCTGCGTAACCGTAGAAAAATATCCCCGCGTCGCTTCGGTATCGATGGTCATGATCGAGAGCGCGATGTTTTCATCACCAAGAAGATGCCTGATCTGTCGAATCATTTCTTCCACGCGAACATCCGCTCCCGTATTTCTTGATCCTGCATACCCAGCAAATAGCAGTTTCAATGGCTTTCCGGGAGCCCAAGATTCAATTGAACTTGAAACCGCATATCGCATTTGCGTTGTATAGATGGCTGAGTCCATTGCTTTTTGCAGGCCATAATCTGGACTCAATCTGCTTCCGATTTTTTTGACAAATTCAAACATCAGGATTCTCTGGCATAGGGTTCATAGGGATATTGAAATTTATGACCTTCAACAAATACATAGAAGGGGTAGGAATATTCGGAAAAAGGCTTGGGCTTTCTGTGAATTTCTTGCACCACCCTTGTATTGTCGAACACCGTATTAAATGTGAGATAAGGTAAAAAAACTTTCATCAAGGAAACCATTTTGGTGATTTTCCATGACCTTGGCATCATAGACAAGAGTGCGATGGTTTTCCGAAAAAGCGGTTCCAAAAAAGGAACAAAGGTGTGATGTAGAGGAAGACCCTTTTTTTCCAAATCCCTTACGATTTGCTGATAATTCAAAGATTGATCCCCTGAACTCAAATGGTAAATTTTATGTGCAGGATCTTTTTTCTGATGAATGGTGACAATGGCATGTCCGACATAATTGGCAGGCACGATGTCAATTTTCCAATGCTTTTGAAAGGGAAGAAAAGGTAACTTGGCAAGCCAAATGAATGCCCTGGCCATGTCAAATTGAGTCGTCTCAGGAAAACGTTCATCCCCCAGAATAATACTGGGTCTAAAGATAATGTATGGAATATCACCCAGCCATTTTTCGATCATGTGCTCACAAAACTTTTTTGTACGAGCGTAGGGATCATAGTCACTTCTAGACCAATCTAAAGCCTGCTCTTCATATACAAGCTCATCTTGCCTCTGACCCGCAATGGCCACCGTGGACACATTGCTAAATCGTCTTAGGCCATGATCCTGATGAGCTTCTTTGGCCAAGGCAATGACTTGTAAGGTTCCTCTAAGATTTACGTTCAAGCAGGATTTTTCAGATTTTCGATTCAAAGAGGCGGCGCAGTGAATGATAGACTGGGTCGAAGAAACCAAAGTTTTCCAGTGCTCGTCAGATAGCCCCAATTGATCTTTTGTTAAATCTCCCAAAAACAAGTCTATACGCTTTAAATATTGGGAAAACTCGTGAAAACTCATATGCAACTGAAGAGATTTCCATAAACGTTGTTTCGCTTCTTGTTGATCTTTGGCCCGAATGAGCAAAAGCAATCGATCCTTATGATCTGAAAGCATTTGAGCCACAACATATGAACCTAAATATCCTGTAGAACCCGTGATCAATACACCCATGTTTTACCTCGCAGCACTTTGGCTTGGAACTGTAGAATCCAATCCGTAATTTCGATAAGGAATTTTTTTCTCAGTTTCAAATGAGAATGGAGTTTTGGGTTGATATAGCTGCTTTTCTTTTCCTTCGATGACAGGAAAACTCCAAGTCCTAAGAGCTGGCATTTGCACCTCCATCCAATAATGTCTCCACTCAATTGACATTGGGTCAAAATTCAAATCTTTTTCCTCTACTTGAACTTCCATAAGGTTTTTGGTTTGGAAAATCTGAAAGTAGTCATGCGTAAAAGGTGCAAAAAGATTTACGACACCCGTAATTTTTTCAAATCTTCGAGTCCATTTTTCTTGAGTATTTTTTGCTGGCCTCAAAGGTTTTTGAATCCATGTAGGAATTCTTTTATATAACCAGTTTGTACCTTTTTGAAAAAAAGAAAGAACATTATAAATGTGATTTAAGGAATACATCGAATCCTTAGCAACAGGAACCGTTTCAAATCGAGATAATATTTTCGTTTTTATATCTTTTTTTCCGCTGCGCTCATAGTAGAGCCTGTGACTCAAAGAGGTGAGTTCAGTCGCCCGATCAATCGTAAAACGATTTTGATCGCTACTTCCGCACTGATACACTCTTTTGGCCTGACCCAGCAAAAGCTGCGCGGCACTGACCATGATTCCCCTACATACAAAATCAACAGGAATTACATCAAATGGATTTCCTCTTTTTGCAGGTACATGTCTAAACCAAGTTGAAGCCAAGTAGGTAAGAGGACCAGAAGTGTTAAACCCTTCATTCCATCCTGCAAAAGGATAACTATGTGTACTTTCAATGATCGAAGGTCTAAAAACAGCCCAATCAAGATCTGGAAAACGAGAAACCAAGAGCTTTTCAGCCAATGCCTTCGTATATGTATAGGTGTTGGTCCAAGAAAACATCTTGGCACGATTTCGACCCACACCAATAAGCTGCTGACGGAGAATTTTATTTCTATATACTTCTAAGGTTTTCTTTTGATCGTGAGATTCTTGTGAAAGAAATTGTTCGCGTTTTTCTTCTCTGAAAGGAAGCTGATCTAAAATCTCATCTACCGACAATTGAGCTACTTTTTTTTCTTCTCTCTCAATTGCAGCTTTCATCCACTGTAGCTCCATCTCTGGATCCAGAATTTGACCTGTGGGAGAGTGATCTGGGTCAATTTCTTCTTTGATGAGTCCTTCTTTTACTCCGGCTGTATAGCAAGTGCTTACATGCAACAATTTTGATTTTTTACTTTGCTTGGCAAAACTTGCACACTCCATCGTTGCATAAATATTGGTCCACAAGGCATCTCTGAGGTCTGGATGAAAATCAACAAGGCCGGCGCAATTGACAAGCAAATCAACTTGCTCAAGAAGATGATCATAGTCAATTTTCGAAAGCCCAAAATTTTTTACGGTTGAGTCTCCTTCGAGTACCTCTACTTTAGTTTGCAAAAACTCATGAAAGGCTTGTGCATCTTTTTCATGCAAATGTTTAAATAGATAGGACTCGTTGATCATTTTTTCAAATCGTACACGAGCAGACTGAGAGCCTTTTTTCCGAAGAAGCACATAAACCTTGTTCATGGTTTGAACTTTATCGATGAGCATCAGAAGCCAGGTCTTTCCCAAAAAGCCTGTGCCTCCAATCAAAAGGATATTTTTATTAGCAAAAGATTTCTTAATCGAAATCGAAGGTGTAGAGGTCATATGTAAATCTCCTTGGCTTGCCAATTCATTTGGCGACAAAGCGCCGCAAAGTCACCGTCTGGATTGATTGCGGTTGCTTCTTTAAAGAGTGTAAAAAGCTGCGCGTCTTGTTTACGAGCAGAAAAAATAAGGCTTTCATGAAGTGCGATATTGTGAGCACGAGAAAATTGCCCAATCGCACTTACGGTCTGTTCTCCACCTACAATTGGATTTTGAAGAGCGCCATTTAATAGTCCTTGAGAATGTTGAATGTGGTTTGAAATGATGTGACCTGAAAGATTGGCAAGTCCAAGAATCGGCTCAATCACCTCACACAGTTGATCCGAGAAAAAAATCACTTGATGAGTTGAAGAAATGTTTTTGATCCAGTCAATTGCATCTTTTTGTAGATGTTTTTTTAGTTTGGTCTCTGCAAAGCTTTGGCCCAATACGGAGAGTCGGTCCTGTGTCATGCCGTGAAAATTTGCGTAGCGGATTTTCTGACTTTTTACTGGATTTCGCTTTTGATAAAAACTCGAGAAAGGCATCGAAAGCAAAGTCTGCATGCCATAAAAAATATTTTCTGGAAGCGTTTGACGATTCAACCAAACAAACGATTGAAAGTTTTTCATCCATGCATCTCGAACCAACAGATCTTCGATGCGAATAAATGCAGCAGGTTGTAGGGGAGAGGTATTCATATGAAATCTTTCATCTTTAGACCTGCTCCTTATATGAAGCTTGAAACAAAAAAACAAGGTAAATTAGACTGACATGCCAGTCTAATTTAATTTAGATAATAATTACAATATATTACAAAATGTTTGTGGGTGGGGTTTCAGGTCATTCAGGCCAGAATATTAAGATTCTGGAGATATACTTTGAGCTGCGTCGCATTTTTGAACTTTTTTCGAATCAAGTTTTGTTTTCGGCCACAAATGATGTCTTTGATGTATTGAGGCTGGCGGGCATAACATTTTGGACCTCCTAAGGCCTCAAACAGCACGTCAATCATGTGAAGCACATCCGTAAAAATTCCCTCACTCTTTTGACCCGTATGATGAAAAAAATCAAAGGCCTTAAATTCATATTCCAGACCTTTGCGGGTCAAAATCAAATTGTCCAAATGCAAATCTCCATGATGATGCCCCGCATGGTGAATAGGAGAAACACCACTAGACAAGCCATAGAGCAAGTGCAAACCCTCAAAAGCCAAAATGCGTTTTCCTGGCCTACCTTCAATGTATTGAGAAAGCAAAGGACCTTCCACAAGTTCGGAAATCAAATAAGAAATTTCTTCTCTTTGAAAATGAATTTTTTCAATCGTATTGTATTGAACCAAAATTCTACAGTGTCTCAAAGCATGTGATTTTTTGACATGCATTTTCAGTGCTTTGTTGCGAACATTGCGTTTGGGGAAAAAAAACTTTGCTGCACGTTCGATTCCCGTATCAATTTCTTTTACGCGATATACCTCGCCTTCCCAACCAACACCCAAAAGAGAAATGATTTCATATTTTCTCGATAGAATTCTTCCAGGCTCAAAATTAAACAAGGTTTTTCTTTTTATTTTGCTCGGCATCGTCTCGGGTTTCTTTCGCTATTTCTCATACACACTTGTATCTGTTCTTGCATCGATTTTGCACTTTCGCAAAACATTTATTTGCATTGTCAACTTGTCTTGTTTTCTTGCTCTTGTTTTCGAAGTTCTTTACGAAGCTTTGCCCAAGTTTGAACCCGCTCTCCGATTTGAATTTCTTGTCCTTGAGAAGACGCTTGATAGTATTTTCGCTTTTCCAACACTTCGGGCAAACATACAAGACTCGTAGTATGTTTTGAGTGGTCATGAGCATAAGAGTAGCCTTTTCCATACCCTTCTTGTTTCATAAGCTTCGTAGGTGCATTTCGAATCGCCAAAGGCACGGGATATACATGGCCTTGGTTTAGATCCTGTTGAACAGACTGATAGGCGCGGTATGCAGAATTAGATTTTGGGGACTGCGCAAGATAAATCACAAGTTGAGCAAGACATACTCCCGCTTCCGGCATTCCAAGCATATGTACAGCTTCTTTTGCGGATGTTGCCAGAACCAGCGCATGACTGTCGGCCAAACCAATGTCCTCACTGGCAAAGCGAATCAACCTGCGCACAATATACATAGGATCTTCCCCACCTTCGAGCATCCTTCCCAGCCAATAGAGTGAAGCATTCTCATCAGAGTTGCGCAGAGATTTGTGAAGGGCTGAAATCAAATCAAAATGAAATTCTCCATTTTTGTCATAGTATAGGTTTTTTTTCTGCATCACTTTGTGAACCCATGATGCCTCGATATGCGCGCCGGGTCCTAACATTGCACATACCGATTCAAGAAGTGTCAAAGCACTGCGCACATCCCCCTGTGAAAGTTTTGCAATCAATTTACAGGCCTTAGGATCTAAACTTTGCTTTTTCTTTTTTAGAATCAAATCTTCCGCCATTGCCTTGCCAAGCAAAGTTTCAATATGCTCAGGTGTAAGTTCTTTGAGTGTGTACACACGCATTCGTGAAAGCAAAGCATTGCGAATTTCAAAGGATGGGTTTTCTGTGGTTGCCCCGATCAAGACTATGTCGCCTGCTTCAACGAAAGGCAGAAATGCATCTTGCTGAGCCTTGTTGCAGCGATGAATTTCATCGACAAAAATGACCGTAGGTTTTCCAAATGTTCTGTGCCTTTTTTTTGCAGCCAACATGATCTCTTTGATTTCCTTCATGCTTCCCAAAGCCGCAGAAACTTCAAAAAAATCTATGCCACAAGTTTGAGCAAAAACTTTTGCGATGCTGGTTTTGCCTGATCCTGGAGATCCCCACAAAATAAAGGAATGTACATGCTCTTGTGCCAACATTCGCGTGATCAGACCTTCTTGTCCTAAGAGATGATCTTGACCCAAAATTTCATCAAAGCTTTGGGGACGCCTCCTCTGTGCCAAGGGTACACTAGGACTTGTTCGATTCTGACTTTTGCTCTGCTCTGTAAATAGATCCATGGGATTTTGCCTTCTTTCTTTGACCTGACTCTTCTGATATAACTCGATGAAGAAAAATAGAAAGAACGAAAATTCAATCATGACAAAACTGAGCCCCAAATCCCCTCAAAAATCTCAAGTGCAAAGCATTGAGCATGTCTTGCCCAGCGACACCAATTCTCACGGAACTGTATTTGGGGGGAAAGTCATGCAGTGGATTGACATCATTGGGTCAATCTGCGCAATGAGACACGCGCGCAAACCTGTTGTGACGGCTTCTTTTGATCGCGTAGATTTTTATGCTCCCGCGGGCCTAGGCCACATCCTTATTTTGAATGCTCGCGTAAATTATGTGGGCTCTACGAGTATGGAAATCGAAGTCACGGTCGAGGCTGAAAATCCTCTGACCGGTGAAAGAGAGCTGACCACCGATGCCTTCCTAACTTTTGTAGCCACAAACCACAATGGACGACCTTCACCCGTACCCCCGCTCAAACTTGAAACAGAAGAAGAAAAAAGACGCTATGAAGAAGGCAAAGCGCGAAAAGAAGCGCGCATGAAAAATCGAAAAAGAAAATCCTAAAATTTTAGCGAAAGCGCTTTCCGATCCCAATCATCCAGTCCAAACTCACAGGCGTGTTGTCAATGCCTAGGGTTGAAATGTACATACTCACATGCGAATGCGCCTCCATGGTTTCTCCCAAAGGCAAATTCAATCCAGTTGCAAATCTAAAATCCAAGGTATTTTCACCCAGCATGTGTCCCAAACCAGCTCCCCCCAATGCATAGAAGGATGCGAGTCCGATATAGAGATAGTTGTATCGAAAACCTGGGATCATCTGAAAGCGAAACTCATTGCCCACACCGACCAAGGCGACAAAATCAATCCCCATATTGTAGCCCAAATCATAGTCGAACTCTCCCCCAAATCGAAATTGGTCTTCCCAGTCTTCGATATTAAATCCTGGCCCAATCAACGCACGCAAGGAGTAGTCACCTGGCTGAACTTGAGCTTGAACCCAACTTGAACTGAGGGATACAAACAAAACGGCAAACAAAAGCATCTTTCTCATACTCAGAAGCCTAGCACCTTTGCCGAAAGCTTCAAGTTAAATGTACGCAGCAAAAATGCTTGCTGGGCTTTTATAGTGGAATAATTCAATGAAAAAAGAGTGCATGGCCACGCGCAGAACGTCAGCACTCGATCACGGTCTAAAGGTTTGTAGGCTCTAGATGTCTATGGTCCAAACACCACGCTCGGTCGCAGGAGTTTTTTCTTCGCGATCTTCCATGGGCCTTGGGTAGCTCTCATAGGGGTTTGGAATGTGAAGGACTGGACGCTGCATTTCAGGCTGCGCCTTATCAAAAGGGAGAAGAGGCACGCGAAGAAAGTTTCTAGCTTTGGCCTTTTCCGTAGCTCTGGAGACTTTGAGGTCTTTCCTTTTCATAACACCCATTAGAAAAGCAACTTTGATGCCAAGTTTTGTATGGAAACAAATTTGTAAGCTATTGTTTTTATTGATCAGCCCAAGCACAACGCGCTGAGCCTGGAACCGAAAAGACTGCCAAAAATCGGCAGCTGACGAAAAATTGTCACAGATCCGGCTTCGGCTGATCCCAGGATGGTAGAGCTGATTGCAAGCAAGTTTTTTTTGCTTTGCCAACGCGGCTTTCTTGCATACAAGGAGCAAAAGTTATGGACCATTCAAAGCCTGTATATGTAGCCATCGAAGCCGAAAGTTATCAGATGAGATGCTTTGTGGAGGAGCTCCAACAAAAGCTCTACCCCCAAGGTGATCATCAGCAGCATAAGCAGCAGTTCGATCTCAAAACAGATTCGATCGATCAGGTCTTTGATGCAGCCAACACGCTGTCGATGTTTAGTCCCCATACCTTGATTTTCTGCAAAAGCAGCAAAGCCTTAAATGAAAAACAGGAGGAAAAGCTCCTGCAGCATCTCGAAAACGCGGGATCTCAGAGCACCGTAGTCTTTGAACTGCAGAAACTCGACAAAAGAAAAAAACTCTACAAGGCTTTGGCCAAGGCCCAAGTGCTGCTGGAGTTTACAAAACCCAAAGCGCACGAGATGCAGTCCTGGGCGAGCAAAATGGCCATCAAAAGAGGCCTGCAGATCGAAAGCAAAGCTGCCAACCTCTTGGCTGAGCATATTGGAGATGATATCCCCCGCATGCACAGTGAACTTGAAAAACTTGAGCTCTTTATTCATCCCGACAAAAACATTACACAAAATCACGTTTTGGCCATGACCGTTAAAACCTCTGGAGATCATGTCTTTGCATTCACAGATCAAATGATTGAAAAAAAATCTGCAAAGGCCCTGACAGCGCTACATTTTTTGCTCGCAGAAGGAACGCCCGCACTGATGCTGGTGGGGATGATTGCGCGGCATCTTCGCATTTTGATCCGCACCTTTGAAGCTCTAGAGCGGCGCATTCCACGTCCGGGTCTGGCCAAAGAAATTGGCATTCCACCTTTCACCGTCGCACGTTATGAAAGCCAGTGCCGCAAAATCTCAAAAAAAGACTGCTATCGATATCTCGGCGACTTGGCTCGCCTGGACCGAGAGCTCAAATCCACAGGCCTGCCTTCCTCGCTTTTATTAGAACAAACCGTCCGCCAGATCAGTTCCTAATCACTATAATGCAGTTGCATCACAATCCTCTTGAAAGCCAATGTAGTTCTATGTCACAAGAAGGTGACTAGGATATTGCACAATGGGGGATGAGATGAATCGTTTCGGAAAAATCGTTTTTTTAATTTGTATCGTATTTTCAGGGCTCAGTGGAAGCGCTCTCGCGCAGAGCTCAGATGATGAGCAGCTTTGTGGCACAATCAGTGTCGAAGCCGTTTATGGCCTAGAAAAAAATGGCTCATTTGCATTTGCTCCTTTTTCGTTCGTTCCAGTACCTAAAAGGCGTCCTTTTAATAAGGACGGTTACCATTTTATTTTAAATAGTGATGAAGGGGGAAAGCACATCATTGAAGCAGACTTTGAGAGATCAATGTGCTGTACTCGTGAGGAAGCGAAACCTATAGAATTAAGGGAAAAATTAGCCGTACGTAGTGCTCTTTCGGGAAATTATAGAATCTGTTTTCCCTACAAAAAATGGTATATATATAGGAATGAGTGGCCTTATTTTGGGAATGACTTTGAAATTCTTGATAGAAATATTAGCCTTGAGGGCCACAAAGATATTTTCGACCTAGATCTATTAAAAGCGTTAAGACTCAAATGTTACAATTCTGAAGCGGAAGATGATTATACTTGTGACTATGAAAGTTTCGAAGAAGAGATGAAAGAGCGATACAGAGCCTTAGAAGACAACAAAAGTATCTGGGTAGGAAGAGTAGACCCTCCTGTCGAAAAAGCCCGAAAGCATGTCGAAGAAAGCAACAGAATTCGCAAACGTAAAGATGCAGAGCTCATCACCAATAAGTATAAATAATTGTAGGATCTAAAAATCAAAAAGATCCTTTGATCTCCGAGAGATGTCTTTCTAAGTTTATTTGTGAAAGAAGATCCACCAGTATTGGGATCCAATTTTTTTGAGCATGAAATCGTCTTTCATCATCCCCGAAGTGCTGAGTGTCACCATAGGTTCATATTCCCCATTCATAATCTCCAGTTTCACTTGCTTTTGATGACCTGATCTAGATGTCGGATGCTGGGAGAGTGTAAGCAGCAGAGCGTACTCTTCACAATCAAGTTCAAAGCTCTTTTGTACTTTTTGATCCGGGCTCGGAAGACGAAATTCTGGCAGATGCAATGTTGGGCTCTCACATGAAACCTTTTGTACTTTCTTTTCTCCTCCAATCACTTGCTCTGTGGTGAAAGAAAATTTGTAAGCCTCCAAATTCCATAGATCGGATTCAAGCTCCGGCATGGACCACTGCAAGGTTTTTTTAAGGTCCCTATTGTCGAAAAAGATAAAACTCTGCTGACTTGCCCGAGCGTTTTGGACAACAACAATACAAAAGAAAAAAACGATCGCTGCCGCTTTGCTTTGGATGCATTTCATAAAAAGTCCCTCCTTACAATGAACTGAGTAATCCAAGGCCAGGTTAGTAACATCTCGCAGCAAAAAACACAAACCAAGATTGGATCAAAGATCTACCGTAAGTATTCACTGATAATGCTGCTCATATTCTCGGAATTTTTTATGTTTGAAACTCCCCAAGATACCTTTGCAGAACCTCCAGATCGATAAAAATACACAGATTTGTTTGGAAATGACTCAGAAAAGTATCGAAGAAAGTTTTCAAAAATTTTCGCTTCAGCCTCAGAATCCCAATACGTGACCGAAACCATCAAATCTTCTTTCTTCTTTACATTGCTAAGGAGCCAATAGCGATCCCCATCCCAGCCTTGATCGTAAATATCAACAAAATCTATAAACTGATCTGCAGAGTTTTTTGAAATCAGTGTTGAAAACTGTAGTTGCCCCATGACGTCACTTTGTAAAAGCTCTACGCCCTTTTCCTTTTGTAGTTTTTCTGTATCCAACGCAGTCACTTGAACGATCTTGGGTTGAGTATTTGTCTGTAGCATCTGATCGTACTTTGTCCACTGCATAATTTGCTGCGAAGATACAGGCGGGTTTGTATAAAAATCTTTGAAATCTCGGCCATTCTCTTCAAGGTGTGTGTACACAAACCGAAGTCCGTATTCATAAGGGAAAAATTCGTTTTCCAATAAAAAATTTAAGTCCTGATCTTTCTCATAAGGAGGGTAGTAAATTTCCTTGGCCCGGTCACTGAGTGCTCGATTGCTTTGCAGGGTATCACTGTGACCATCGAAGCCAACAACACCATACAAAGCCTGAGCTTTTGCATGTCCCTCAAAAAAGATTTTATAGTCATAGAACGCTTTGCTTAAAATGCTATATTCAATATATCTAGCGGTACCTTCATCTACAGCGTATGAAGCTAGAGATCGATCCTTATTTTCAGGATAATCTTTGCAACTCCTATAGATCGGACAGGAAATTGCGTGAGACAGTTCATGGGTTTGAACCCCAATGTGTTTCATGTATGAAATCAAGTCCTTTTCAGAAGGATTTTTAGAAGAAGAAAGAGTAGGTTTTGGGCTTACATACAGGGTTCGTGTTGAGTAGGCATAGAATCCCCTAAGATATTCACCTTTTTCATTGTAAAATGTGTCCAAGCGATCAAAAACCAATCCACCAGTGCCGTGACTTGAAGAAATAAAATTAAGAAGTTCATATTTTTTAGAGAGATATAAAAGTGGATCTTGTTTCTTTTCTCCTTTTGAATGTAACTTTTTTTGTATCTCAAGAATTTGATCGACAGGCATTTCGGTAATGGAAAAGGAATGTTCTTTGGTCGAGCCTTCAGGATCTAGAGGGTCCGTATAATTGAATTTGATGAGATAGCTTGGATATGTTGCGCCTATTTCCAATAAAATTTGCTGGATGGGTTCGTGCTCGATCTGCACAAGATCTAACACTTGTTCGGTCAAAGTTTGCCATGTCGGCCATTGCAGACTTTCTTGAGCGTAGGATGTTGAAGACGCAGACCCTATGAAACAGAAAAAACTCAATGCACATAAAACAAGCTCCCATACAAAATTACATTTATGAGACTGTTCCATGTTGGTCCTCCAAATCAAAAAAATCCCTACAACCAAACGATCTAGAAATCCAATGAGTTTTTACACAGCTCTGAATATACACAAAATAATGCATTGGGTCAATTCACGCCTACAAAAAAGCCCCAACCGATACAATCAGATGGGGCTCAAATTTTTATCTATGAAAAGCGTCTTAAGAAATCGAAGAAACCGCTTTGGACAAACGAGAAATTTTTCTAGAGGCGGTAGATTTGTGAAGCACGCCTTTTCCAGCAGCTTTATGAAGCTCGGTCATGGCAGCTTTGAGGCTTTCCTGCGCGGCTTTGCTGTCTTTTTTGTCAATCGCAGCGACCACTGACTTTACAACGGCCTTGATGCGGCTTTTCCACCAACGATTTCTCTCGTTGCGGGTTTCGTTTTGACGAATTCTTTTGATTGCTGATTGATGATTTGCCATAGTTTTCCTCGTTAAGGGGGCGCTTTTATCGTATGCCGGAGCCCCTTGTCAAGAGAAAGCCTTTGCAAAAAAGATCTTTTTTACGTATACCGGCCCCCGTGTGGTGGCTTGAAAGCCATCCAAAGAAAGGATTTTAAACATATATAATGGAACAAACAAACAACCAAAGCTTTGAAGAGCTTCTCGCGCAGAGCTTTTCAAATGAAAAAGAAATCAAAGTTGGGGAAATCGTCCCCGGGAAAGTCATCCGCATCGGCAAAGATGCCGTAACAGTGGATATTGGCTACAAATCTGAAGGCCAAATTTCCAAATCAGAATTCAAAGATGCCGATGGCAGCCTTATTGTAGATGAAGGCAGCGAAATCGACGTATTTGTCGAAAGTATGGAAAACGAAGATGGTCTCGTCATTCTCTCTAAGGAAAAAGCTGACAAACTTCGCATCTGGGATGAAATCGCAGAGGCTTGTCAAAATGGTGAAGTCATTGAAGGTAAAGTCACCGACCGCGTTAAAGGTGGATTGGCTGTGGACATCGGTGTAAAAGCCTTTTTGCCCGGATCTCAAATTGATCTTGTGCCTGTACGAAACCTTGATGGTTTTGTAGGCAACACCTACCAATTCAAAATTGTCAAATTCAACAAAATCAGAGGCAATATTGTTCTAAGTCGCCGCGCGATTCTAGAAAAAGAACGCTATGCACTCAAGGAAAAAACCTTAGAGGTTCTTGAAGAAGGTTGCACACTCGAAGGAACCGTAAAAAACATCACCGACTACGGCGCATTTATTGACCTCGGAGGTATCGATGGTCTGCTTCACATTACAGACGTATCTTGGAAGCGCATCAACCACCCCAGTGAAGTGCTCAAAGTAGGAGAGGCCATCAACGTCAAAGTTCTTAAGTTTGACAAAGAAAAACAACGAGTCTCTTTGGGTATGAAGCAAATCACTGACGATCCTTGGGCCGACGCGGACCTTCGCTATGCGAAAAACTCTACCGTCAAAGGTAAAGTTGTAAACCTTACGGACTACGGCGCATTCTTAGAAATTGAAGAAGGCGTGGAAGGTTTGATTCACGTGTCTGAAATGTCTTGGACCAAAAGAGTCAAACACCCTTCAGCCATTTTGAACTTAGGAGACGAAGTCGAAGCTGTGGTTCTAGAAATCGAAAAAGAAAACCGCAGAATGTCACTGGGATTGAAACAAACGCAGCCCAATCCTTGGGATGAGCTTGTACAAAAATATCCTGAAGGTACAAAAGTCAAAGGTGTGGTTCGAAACGTTACAGACTTTGGTTTGTTTATCGAAGTAGAAGACGGCATCGATGGACTCGTGCACGTGTCGGATCTCTCTTGGGCCAACAAATCTAAGAACCCGCACGACCAATACAAAAAAGGAGACGAAATCGAAGCTGTGGTGCTCAACGTAGATCCTGCAGCAGAAAAATTCTCTCTGGGAATCAAACAACTTTCTGACGACCCTTGGAAAGACATCAGCAAAACCTACAAACCCGGCTCTGAAGTCGAAGGTGAAGTGGTGAAAACCGCGGACTTTGGCGTGTTTGTGAAAATCGGTGAGGATGTTGAAGCTTTGATTCATAACTCTGAGATTGATGGAGGAGAAGAGGCTCTTCCAAAAGTCGGAGAAAAAATCAAAGCAACCATTTTGTCTGTGGATAGTGGCGAACAAAAAATCAGCCTTTCCACAAAGAAAATGAGCAAAGAAGAAAAGGAAAAAATTCTCAAAAGAAACCAGTCACAAGCTGCACCAACTTTGGGCGACATTATGGCGGAGAAACTTAAAGGCTAAGTTTCTCTCTTTGAGATCATTTATCCATCCCTGCATCGGAAGCTTCCGATGCAGGGATTTTTTTTGTAAAACTTCGAAGTAAAAAATTTTCGAAAAGATTTACGTCCAAAACTTTCCCTTCCTTGGGTTCATGATAGTATTTTCAACATCATGCTTCACGAACGTCAGTCCTCGGGGTGGCTTTATAAAACCGCCATAGTGTTTATTCTTTTTATGATCGCTCTTGAGCTTTTGATGATTGTAGGTTTTCTCTATGATGATCAAGAAGCCAAAGGTGACATTGCAGTTGTCGATGTAAAAGGACAAATCATAGAGTCGAGAGAGATTGTAGATCGCATCAAAACCTATCGTGAGATGGACGAAGTCAAAGCCATTGTTATAAGCGTTGACAGCCCTGGAGGGGCCGTTGGGGCATCTCAAGAAATTCACGACGAAATCATCAAAACAAAAAAGAAAAAACCCGTTGTGATTTCTATGGGCAATGTTGCAGCCTCGGGAGGCTACTATATTGCCATTGCAGGGAATCGCATCATCGCAAATCCCGGAACCATCACCGGTTCCATCGGCGTGATCACGCAGTTTTTTATTTTGGAAAATCTCCTTCGCAAATTTAATCTCTCTTGGGAAGTCATCAAATCCGGACCCAACAAAGATATCGGTTCCCCCCTCAAACGTTTGAGCGTTTCACAAAGAGCGCTTCTTCAAGGACTCATTGACGACACCTATGAGCAATTTGCTCAGGCAGTTGCAGAGGGAAGAAACCTTCCTTTAGAAGAGGTGAAAAAAATTGCAGATGGAAGAATCTTGAGCGGCAAGCAAGCGCTCGAAGCTAAGCTTGTGGATGAACTCGGTGGATTGGAACACGCCATTGACGTGGCAGCAAAACTTGTGGGCATCAAGGACAAGCCCAAAGTCATCTACCCTAAGGAAAAGAGCTTTAGCTGGCTCAAAAACCTTTCCGAAGGAAAAATCGACCTGGCCCCTGAACTTCAAGTGCAATATCGATTGGGTCTCTGATTTTGAGATGAGCAGCATCGATCAGTTGTGGGCTCCCTGGCGAATGAGCTTCATTGAGCAGGCTCATCGCAAAGATCGGCCCCAAGGCTGCGTACTTTGTGAGCTACAAGAGCAAGAAGACGGACCCGAGAATTTGATCTTGGCTCGTGGGACCCATGCCTATGTCATCATGAACCGATATCCCTACAACTGCGGTCATTTGATGGTTGTGCCCAAAGCGCATGGATCCGATTTTTCGGCGCTTTCTCAAGAATGTGGAAGTGAGCTTCACGCATGGCTTCAAAAGTCGGCAGGTGTGCTGCAACATGTTTACGCGCCTCAAGGAATGAATGTGGGTATGAACTTGGGCGCGGCGGGTGGCGCAGGGATTCCTTCGCACTTGCATTACCATATTGTGCCTCGCTGGAATGGTGACACGAATTTTATGCCTGTCATTGGGCAAACCAAGGTTCTTCCAGAGACACTTGAAGAGACTTACCGCAAACTTTCTGGGCAATTTTCTTCCATCTAGCTGCGCTTTTTTGTCCCGATGAGGCTGGGCAAGGTCACAGCACTCGATCCATACTTTCAAAATAATTCTTTAAAAACAATTACTTGTGATTTTATCTCTGGCATGAGCCTTGCTTAAAAGTAGGGCATGAATCGTTATGGATCAAAAAAAGGGCTGACTGGGTGTATTTTTTGATGCTTTTTATCAAAAATGCACTTGACCCTCGGCGACGCGCTATGTTACACGCAGTACATTATAGAAAGGGATACAAGATCATGGGGAACCTAAAAAAACAACAATCTACACTGCTTGCAGCACTATTACTCACGCCGTCTCTGCTGATGGCGCAGCCGATTGAGGAGTCTCAACTGCCTCCTGTCACTGTTCCTGAAATGGAAATTGAGATCATTGATCCGACGCAAGCTGAAGTAGATCCTTTTCCAACCGACACAGATCAAACACAGCAGAATCAAATCATTACACCCATTTTTTCAGAAGACATCAAAGCGGTAGAACCTGTGGTAGCTCCTGAAAAAGTCGAAAAAGTAGAAAGTCCAGCCGAAGAAGATGACACACTAAAGAATGTCACGATTTCTCCTGCACTTACGCTTCAGCCGATTGCCACCATGGGCGAAAATGCATTTTTCTTTGAATTCAATCCCTCTCTAGGCATTTCAACCAATGTCAAAACAGGCAACGGACAAAAAGTAAGCTTAAATGGTAGCTACGGTTTTATACTTGATGAGTTTCTGAGTAAAAAAGATTCGAACTCCAGATACTTTGAACACGCTGTGAGTGGGGGCATGGGCATCGCTTGGAACGATGTGATTTCGACAGATATCAGCGGTTCCTTCGGATACTACATCAATCTCGGTGCTGAGAGTCATGAGGTCGATTCTGCCAACAAAATTTTGGTGGGTTTCCAAATCAATCCCATGATCAAAGCGCAGATTGGATACGGACTGTATTACTATAACAACGTCGGTGGAAACATCACGCGTTCGACTTTCGGTTTGCCTTCGGACAGTGATGATATCTTTGTCAACAACATCGCCTTCGGAGATAGCTCCTTTAGTGATCCTTTTGGATTTTCAGGAGCCCCGATCAGCAGCGACACATGGTTTGCCAACCACTCTGTCAACACCAAAGCCTCGATCAAAGCTACCAAGACCACAGGCTTTTCTCTGGGCTATGACTACGTCTTTGCCACTGGAACCAATAACCAGGATACGGCATGGACCGGTCACTGGATTGTTGCAGGCGTAAGTCAGACAATGCCCTGGAAAGGCGGCTCCGCAGGTCTGACCAGTCAGCTCAGAATTCGTGGCTACAACTCTGCGACCAATGGAGATGGATCCTCAAAAACAGATTGGAGATCACGAACTTGGTTCACGTACTCACAACAAATCAACAAATTTATCAGCGCTGACCTTTGGTACAGACTGCAGGTTACAGGCGTGAATGACCCTGCAGAGCAAAGCAAGGCCATCAATCAATTGCGTATCGGTATGACCGTAGGCTTCTAAGGTGAAGATCATGAATCATAAGGGAGAAAAAACAACCATGAAACAAACCATCAAAAACATCGCCATCAGCAGTTGTATTCTGGCATTAGGTGCCTGCGCCACGGTGCTCGAGAAAGAAAACAAAAGAGATGCTTCGTTTTCTCAGTTGAAGGGCTCTTCCACTTTGGAAACGCCGTCTTCGAAATGCCCCAACGGCTTTATCAACCTCAAGCTCACTGAAAGAGCCGTGGGAGAAAAATCAGGATCCTATGTAGAAGGAGCAGCTGTGCTGTCAGAAAAAGGCCCTGAAAAAGCCATTTCATGGACCTCCATCGTGGATCCATCGATCGAAGGACCCAAAGCTTTTACCGATAGCTTTGCCTCATCTAAACTCAAAACCACAAACTCACCATCGAAAATCTCCGTTGCACTTGGAACCAAACAAGTTCAAGCCAAAATGATGACCGATCGTGCAACGATGATTTCGGAAATGCTTCCTGAAGATGCGGACGCCTCTCCGGTGATCAACTCAAGTTTGGGTTTTTCTTATGTGGATAAAAACAAAATCCATTTGGCCATTGACCAAAAAATCACCAACTTTCCCGAAAGCGAAACGCTTCCAGAAGGGATTGAGAGTATTCATGAGCTGAAATATCCGATGTTTCTGATTTCATCGGTTTCACTCGGTTTTGGAAAACACGGTGCTGAAGGCGACAAGAAGGATATTGAAATTTTGGCGCCTGTTCCAGCTTCGATTCTTACTGCAGATCAAGATCTGCCAAGTGTAGCAGGTACAAGTGGCGGCACCTTGGACATTCCTGTTGGAAGTTTCGGTGGTACGGTTCAGGTTTCGATCTTTCAAAAGAAAGAAGACGGTCACTCCCTCTACTATACGGCTTTTCACAAAGCCTCAGGAGGAAAAGTGAGTGTAAACCTCACAGATGCATCTGACGCGCCTCTCGCAGCAGGAGACTATCGAATTCGAGTGCACGGTCTTGAGCAAAGCGTCTTATCTGACGTTCCCGTCGGTGCAACCAAGGCTGGAAAAGTCTGCATCATGAGCGGAAAAGGCTATGAACTGCCACTCACCATTGCAGAAGCAGCAGAAAAAGGTAAAGAAGTTTAAGTCATTATGGTTACAACAGGCCTTCTCGCCACTCTCCTTGTGATAGGGGGATGGCGAGAACTTGTTTTGATCTGCTGAGCATTCTTGATACAATAGAGCTATGAAACTCCAAAGCAAGCAGCTACGAGACGGTGAAAGCATCGAGCTCAGCTTCTCCTTAAGTCCCGAGTACATCACCGAACACTTACATACCAAACGCGAGTTTGAGCCTGATCTTTTGCATCAGGATACACAGGTATCCCTCACCGCAAAAAAAATCTCCTTAGACCTTTGGATCGAAGGAAAAATTCACGCTACGCTAGATCCTCACTGTTGCCGCTGCGCTGAAGACATGCACATTCCTTTGGAACAGAGTTTTTCTTTTTTCGTCTCTCCCTATCCGAACAAACAATACGAGGATGAGAGTTATGAAGATCGAGAGGGCATGTATTATTTTTCAGACCCCATCATTGACCTTGCGCCGCTGATTCGAGAGCAACTTTATATTCACTTGCCCATGGTTTTTTTGTGCAAAGAGGACTGCAAGGGCTTATGCAGCACCTGCGGAGAAAATTTAAATCTTGGAACACACCATTGCAAAAAACAAGCAAATCCGGTAAAAGCGGTCGTCCTCTGACGAGAGGAATTATACAGATAAATAGTAAGGAATAGCTATGCCAGTACCTAAGAAAAAAACTTCAAAAGCTCGAAGAGACAAAAGACGCTCTCATCACGCTTTGTCTACACCAAACCATGCCTATACTTGTCCTCAGTGCGGGGAACAGGGTGAGCTCCATCGCGTATGTGGCTCCTGTGGTTTCTACAGAGGCAAAGAAGTCGTTTCCATTCCTGTTGAGTAAACTTGACCCGGATTGCCCTGGTCACAGGTGGCTCCCGAGGGATCGGGAAAGCCATTGCTACGCAGTTGGCCTCTGAGGGTCTCTTTGTTTGCGTCAACTATCGAAAAGATCATGAGCAAGCCAAAGCCTGCGTTACAGAGATTCGCGCTGCAGGTGGAGAGGCTCAGGCCTATGGATTTGACATATCCGATGAAGCTCAGGTCCAAGCGGCCATCGACCAAATTACGCAGGAGCATGGAGGCATCGACGTGTTGGTCAATAATGCAGGCATTGCGAGAGATGCTCTGCTTTTAAGAGCCAAATCCGAAGACTGGGACCAAACTCTAGCCACCAACCTTTCAGGTCTTTTTTACTGCTGTAAATACGCATTAAAGAGCCTCCTCAAACGAAAACAAGAGGGCCGAATCATCAATATCAGTTCAGTGGTGGGCGTCATGGGCAATGCAGGACAAACCGCTTATAGCGCTGCAAAAGCCGGCATCATAGGCTTTACCAAGAGTCTGGCAAAAGAAGTAGCCTCAAGACAGATCACAGCCAATGTCGTAGCTCCTGGTTTTGTTCGCACAGATATGACAGATGCACTCTCAGAAAGCCAGAAGGAGCAGCTCCTCTCCCAAATCCCTCTCCAGCGCTGGGCAGAGCCCGAAGATATTGCCAATCTCGTAACTTACCTTACCAGCCCCGAAGCGGCCTACATTACGGGCCAAGTCATTCAAATCAACGGCGGCCTCTACCTTTAGAATGATATTTTTACGTCGTGTCGGGCTCAGAAAGAGCCCGAGCGAAAGATGGCAAAGCACCTGAATCATGGTATGAAGGGGCTCTACTAAACCTTGAGGAGATATACAGATGTCAGATGAAATCATGAACAAACTCAAACAAGTCATCACTGATCAACTTGGAGTAGAAGACGAAAGCAAGATCACACCTGAAGCTACTTTTATTGAAGACTTGGGCGCGGATTCTTTAGACGTTGTTGAATTGGTCATGGCCATGGAAGAAACTTTTGAACTTGAAATTCCCGACGAAGACGCTGAAAAAATCAAAACGGTCGGACAGGCGCTCAGCTTCATTCAATCCAACAAATAAGCTCTTGTGCAAAAACAAGAACCTAGAGTCGTCATTACGGGCCTAGGACTGGTCACTCCCCTGGGCACAGGTGTAGAGAAGACTTGGAAGGCCCTGCTCTCTGGTCAATCTGGGATCAGCAGGATCGATCGTTTTGATCCTGAATCTTATCCTGTTCAAATTGCTGCGCAGGTTACAGACTTTCGAGCTGAAGACTGGATGGAGAAAAAAAAGATCAAGCAAATGGATCTTTTCTCCCAATATGCTGTGGCCAGTTCAAAAATGGCACTTGCCGACAGTGGATATAAGGTAAGCGAGTCAAACGCTCAAGATCTTGGGGTCCTCATCGGTGCGGGACTTGGGGGCTTGCATGATATTGAACAAACGCATCAAACCCTTTTGGATAAAGGTCCACGGCGCGTATCTCCCTTTTTCATTCCCAAAATCATCGCCAATCTGGCCTCAGGACAGGTTTCGATTGAAGTCGGAGCCAAAGGACCTAACCTCTGTGTGGTTACCGCGTGCACCACAGGCACACACGCTTTGGGTGAGGCCTATCACATCATTCGTCGAGGTGATGCTACCGCCATGCTGGCTGGAGGAACAGAGTCTACAATCACGCCTCTTTGCGTAGCTGGATTTGCCGCCATGAGGGCGCTTTCCACGCGCAATGACGAGCCTAAAAAAGCAAGTCGGCCTTTCGATGCAGATCGAAATGGTTTTGTCATTGGAGAGGGCTGCGGCGTGGTCATGATGGAAACCCTAGAATCCGCACAAGCCAGAGGCGCAAAAATCTATGCCGAACTTACAGGCTATGGCCTAAGCGCCGATGCCTATCACCTCTCCGCACCCCCCGAAGATGGAAGCGGCGCGATCTCTTGTATGAGCAAGGCCCTGGATCGTGCAGGGCTCTCGCCTGAAAACATCGACTACATCAATGCTCATGGAACCTCAACCGAGCTCAACGACAAAACCGAAACCATGGCAATCAAAAAAGTTTTTGGAGATCATGCCTACAAACTTTCGATCAGTTCTACAAAATCCATGACAGGCCACCTGCTCGGCGCAGCTGGCGGCGTTGAATCGGTGTTTTCGGTCCTCGCACTTACAGAGAATATCATCCCTCCTACAATCAACTACGAAACACCAGACCCAGATTGTGATTTGAATTACACGCCGAATCAAGCTCAATCCAAAGAGCTTAGACATGTACTCTCCAACTCCTTTGGATTTGGAGGCACCAATGGAAGCTTAATCTTTTCAAAAATGGACGCGATCTCATGAACACAAAAACATCTCAGGTCATGATTGCTTCAGATCATGCAGGCATTGAACTCAAAACCTATCTTCAAAGCCGGCTCTCAGATATTGAGTGGTTGGATCTCGGTCCACAGGACTTAAGCTCTGTAGATTATCCTGATTATGCGCAAAAACTATGCAAGGAAGTATTGCAACGCCCTGGAAGCTGCGGCGTACTCATCTGCGGAACCGGAATCGGCATGAGCATCGCTGCAAACAAAATCAAAGGCATTCGCGCAGCGCTCGTAACCAATACAGAAATGGCCGCAATGGCCAAAAGACACAACAATGCCAATGTACTTTGCTTGGGCGCAAGAATTACAACACAAGATCAAGCCCTTGCCTGCGTACAAGCTTGGATTGAGGCCGAGTTCGAAGGCGATCGCCACCAACGCCGACTCGACAAACTAGAATCCTAAGCCGACCGATTTTCGTATGGCACCTTTTCCCGGGAAAGGTGCCTGGCACCAAAATGTTGGTGACGGGAGGGGGGATTTTGCGTATATCCAAGCGCATGTTTTCAGATGCACATCAAGACAAAGAACTGTTTTCACTGATTGAAAAAGAAACCCAAAGACAATCCAATCATTTGGAAATGATTGCTTCCGAAAATTTTGTCAGTCCTCAGGTACTGGAAGCCATGGGCTCCACGCCCACCAACAAATACGCCGAAGGATATCCCGGAAAACGCTACTACAGCGGATGTGAAGTTGTAGATCAGATTGAAAACCTTTGCATTGAGCGCGCAAAAAAACTCTTCCAGGCCGACTTTGTCAATGTTCAGGCTCATTCAGGCTCTCAAGCCAACATGGCTGTATACTTTGCTTTTTTAGAGCCCGGCGACACCATCCTCTCGATGGACCTGGCTCATGGTGGACATCTTTCACATGGCAGTCCCGTAAACTTTACCGGAAAACTCTACAACATCGTGAGCTACGGTGTAGATGAAACCACCCAGCGCATGGACTACGATCAAATCAGAGACCTTGCAAAAAAAAATCAACCCAAAATGATCGTGTGTGGTGCGAGTGCGTATCCACGCATCATTGACTTTGAGGCCTTTCGAGGCATTGCAGACGAAGTTGGCGCCATCTTGCTGGCCGATATGGCTCACATTGCAGGTCTAGTGGCCACGGGTCAGCATCCATCACCTGTGCCCTACTGTGATCTTGTAACCAGTACCACACATAAGACCTTACGAGGCCCAAGAGGTGGAATCATCATGGGCAAAAAAGAACATGAGAAAAAAATCAATGGTCGGGTCTTTCCAGGCATTCAGGGTGGTCCCTTCATGCACATCATCGCGGCTAAGGCCGTAGCCTTTCATGAAGCCCTTCAAAGTGACTTTGTTGATTATTGCAAACAGATCGTCGTCAATGCAAAAAGCCTTGCTCAGAGCCTGCATGCAGATGATATCGACCTTTGCACAGGCGGAACAGATAACCACATGCTGCTTCTAGATCTTCGCAGACAAGGCATTACAGGTAAAAATGCAGAGCATGCTCTAGAACAAGCAGGCATTGCCACCAACAAAAACATGGTCCCTTTTGATCCTGAGTCTCCTTTCATTACCAGCGGAATTCGCATGGGAACGCCAGCCTTAACCACGAGAGGGATGAAAGAATCCGAAATGAAAATCATTGCAGGGTGGATTTCAAAAGTTCTTTCTAATGTTAGCGATGCAAAAGTCCAAAGTGATGTTCGGTCCCAAGTCGAAGAGCTCTGCAAAGACTTCCCACTCTACAGCTAGGTTTTTTAACTGTAACTTTTGGCTCTCATTCGTCGAATTCCCTTTCATATGAATTGGAATATTCTACCTGCAATCATTTGCTCTCTTTTTTTGTTTTCTGGTTTGGGAAGAGCCAATGAGAATTCTAAGGATAAAAATGTAACTTCTAAAACACTCAAAGTCGAGATCGCCATCTTTGCCGGAGGTTGCTTTTGGTGCTTGCAACCGGCTTTTGATGAGCTGATGGAAGGCAAAGGCGTCCTGCTCACAACTGTTGGTTTTACGGGAGGTAAAATCCCTCATCCGTCTTATGAGAGCGTGGCCACGGGCCAAACTCAGCACGTTGAATCGATCGAAATTCACTATGATCCCACAAAAGTGAGCTATGAAACCCTGCTCGATATATACTACCGAAACATTGATCCCACAGATGGTGGGGGGCAGTTTAGCGATCGGGGTCCCCACTATCGACCTGTGATTTTTTATCTCAATGAGGCGCAGGAAAAAGCAGCCAGAAACTCCAAACAAAAGCTTCAAGACTCCAAAAAATTCACAAAAAACATCGCTGTAGAGATTACAGCTGCCACACCATTCTACCCGGCTGAAGAAAAGCACCAAAAATACTACGACAAAAACAAGCTACGCTATCAGACCTACTCCAGACTTTCGGGAAGAAAATCATTCATCGAAAAAAACTGGAAATAATCTCAGTAGCTTACGCCTTGTATCGTTATTTTATTTTTTTGCAGTTAGCATTTGAAACCCCGCGCCCTTTTGTGCTAGTCCTACAAGCCTAAGGGGGACATTTCAATACTATGCATAATCTTGTATTGGTGCTCAGCGCACTGCTTGTGGGAGTTACGTCTTTTTCATTGGAAGCTCAGTCAGAGCCATCAATCCAAATCAAAGTCTACAAATCAGAATCATTCAACCAAGTCTGTTGGGACAAACTCGAAAGCCATTTTATCAGACACCCAGATTCCAAGCGCTACATACTAAAAAAAAATCTCACTTATAAAGATTCAGATGCTCTCCCCAGAATCAATGGATTAGATCAAGAAAACTATCTGGGCAATATCGCGGGCACGATGGCCAGAGTTCCTCAGCTATTTGATGAATCTCATCTCAAAAAAATCGAAAAAAATCATTTGGCCATGATCGATGCCTGGAAAAAATATCAAAGCGGAAAGTATTCCATGTCAGAACTTAGCTATTACAAATCTCTATGGCAATACCATGAAACACTCACAAGGAAGGAGCTTGTTACATTGTACAACCTTGCTCTCAGTTATCACCAAATTTTACACACCCTAGATCCTCCATCCACCACTCAAATTTCAACTCCGAAACAATCCAATCCCGTCACAATAGATGAACACAACGATCCAAATCATTTTCTCAGCTTTCAAAAAGCGCGAGTAAAACTTCTCCTTCAACAAATCAATGCCATTACCGATTCCAAATTCGGAGAAAAAAATGCCAATGAAATAAGTGATCTGTATACTGTGATGTCTTTTAACATCAATCACCTTAGAAAAAATTACACCCATGTTGTTGAAAAATTTTACGTCTTTTACGAGTTGTATGATTTGTTGAGACTCAATCTGGAAGATTATGAACAAGAAAAAGAAGTAATACGTCTCTCTCAGGTTCGAGATGATATTTTTTTTCAACATATTGAGATGCAAATTCAAAAATGTCATGAGGAAAAAAAATCCTGTAACATATCGGTGTTCGCTGATCCGGAAGACTTGATAAATTTTGAATCTTGGTTCAATGAGTATCAAGAGCAATTTCATCTACATTCTTTTACAATCAGAGAATGTTCGTTTTCAATACCCACGAAACCTTACGATCCAAGCATTTCTAGAATATAGGTATAATTATGAAAACAAAAACTTCCAAAACAATTTGGATACTCAGCCTCACGATGAGTATTTTTGCTTCAAACGCATCAGCAAAGACTCATATCACAATCAATCGATTTTCGTTTTCAGACCTCAAGTGCATGACTGCGCTTTCGAAAAAGAAAAAAACAGACGATCTAGATCCGTACATTCTAAAAAAATATTCCACCTATCAAAACGAATTGATCTTAGATAGCAACGGACTCGATCATCATACAAACCTTGGGAGCCATATCAATACTCTGGTCAATGCTGTGAAGCTTTTAGATCCTTTGAAAATTGATGAAATAAAAAAAGACCATCAAACACTTCATGAACTTTGGGATCAAAAAAAAATCCTTACACAGGCTAAAGCCATCAATTACAACGAGCAACTTCAAGGTTATTATACGTCGAAAATTTTCTCCGCGTTGAAACCCATTGAGAATTTTTCTCACAGATATCAGGCCTTGGGAATGTTGATATTAAATGAAAAAGAACTCCAGCATGAAATCATTAAAAACCTTGCTGATGCTGCAGAATTTTTACAAATTCGCATCGGAGTATTGCTTACAGGCCTGAAAGAATTCAACCAAATCCAAGATTTAGACGATATATACAAAAAAACAACAAATGCGATCAACGGCATCAAAAACAAACATGTTATTCTGACCACTGAATTTTTTCAATTGAATGTTGTCGATCGAGTCATCAGAGAATTATATCCGAATCAATCATACCCCAAGCTCAAGCTAGATCTCCAATCAAAACCGTGGAGACTTCAAAATCAAATTTACCTACAAAGCGTAGAAGCTCATGCGAAACTTTGCATGGAAGAATCTACAGATTGTTCCATCTTAGTTTATGTTGAACTCGATGATCTCCAAAACATTCAAACCTGGTTTGATGAAAAAAAAGAAGATTTAGACCTTGGATCACTTTCTGTTTTTCAATGTGAAACTCCTCCAATGAAAAAACCCAGCGACCCGCGCTTCGATCGCTCATAGGATTTTTCTGTAGGCTCAGGTAGTGGGCGCCACAGCCAAAAAGCTTTTTCAAAAATACCCTTTCTTTGCAGTTGTTTTTTGTTAGGGCAGTCGATACATAAAACTCCATCGTGAACTCCTCTACAGATTCATATTGGATGAAACGCTGCCTTGTTTTGGCACGCAGCGCTTGGGCAGCCACGGCGCCCAACCCCTTGGTAGGCTGCATTGTACTTGATGCCCAAGGAAAAAAAGTCGGACAGGGCTATCACCACAAAGCGGGACTGCCGCATGCGGAGGTTCTCGCACTTAGAGAAGCTGGAAAAAAGGCCAGAGGAGGGAGTCTCTATGTAAGCTTAGAACCATGCTTTCATCAGGGACGCACACCTGCCTGCGCCCCGCAGGTTCTAGCTTCAGGCGTATCTCGAGTTATTATAGCCACGCAAGATCCCAACCCAAAAGTTGCAGGGCAGAGCATTGCCTGGCTTCGAGAGCAAGGCATCGAAGTCGTTGCAGGCATTGAAGAAGAAAAAGCCCAGCAGCTCAACGAAGTCTTTTTTCATCGCCTACAATCTACAAAGCCCTTTGTTCATAGCAAAATCGCACTTTCAAACGATGGCTATATGGGGCATCGGAGCAAACGATTGGTTCTCACAGGATCTTCGGCGCAGAGACACACCATGAAACTGCGCGCGAGGTATCAGGCCATTCTCACAGGCATTGGTACCGTCCTGACTGACAATCCTCAAATGACGGTGCGAGGAATCAATATCTCTTACCAGCCCATACGCATGCTTGTAGACTCTCATCTGCGTTGCCCCGAAGACGCTCTCATTCTGAATCCCAAACTTGGGAAAAGCATGCTTTTTTGCCTATCAAGCTATGCGACATCCAAAAAAGCCTCAAAAATTAGAGATCTAGGCGTTCAGATCATAGGGCTCAACAAAGCTCTAAAAGGGGGCCTAGACCTTCCGCAGCTCATGAAAGCGCTCCATGAGATAAACATTGATTCTCTGCTTTTGGAGGCTGGACCTCGCCTCACACAGGCCTTTTGGGACACTGACTTGGTAAATCGCCAAAGTGTATACTTGAGCCCCATAGAGTTAAGCCAACATCACGACAAAAAAGACCTTCTCGAAGGCCCAAGTCCGCCCTTTCAAGCCGAGATCCAATCTGCTATAAGAATGGGGCGTGATCTGCGAGTACAGATCCACCCTGGTTCTTTTACAAGGTAGAGGTATGTTTACAGGAATTATAGAATGCACAGCCAAAGTTCTGGAACACCAAGAAGGCGTTCTAAAACTTAAAACACCTCATTGGGATGGGCTTGAGCTTGGACAGAGCATTGCAATCAATGGTTGTTGCCTCACCATCTGCGCCATAGACCAAGAAACCTTAAGCTTTCAAATCTCTCCCGAAACTTTCGAAAAAACCTCCATGTCAAATCTAAACTCCGGAGACTGGGTCAATGTGGAACGTGCTATGCAATTGGGCGATAGACTGGATGGACACCTTGTGAGCGGACATGTAGATGGCATCGGGACAATTAAAGAAATCAAGGCGCAAGAGCAAGCTGAAACCAAATATCACAAGGTAGACATTTTTTTTCCACAAGCGCAGCAGCATTGGATGATTCCAAAGGGATCCATTACGGTAGATGGCGTAAGTCTAACCATCAATGAAATTCATCGAGATTTTTTCTCGGTGATGATCATCCCCCACACTTGGATTCACACGAGGTTTTCTCTGTACCAAATCGGCGCAGCTGTAAATCTAGAATTTGATATGATCGCAAAATACATTCATCGTATGCAACCAAACCAAGGAGTTTCTCATGGATCATAAAGACGTCCTACATGCCATTGAAACCATCAAAGCGGGAAAAATGGTCATTCTTGTTGACGATGAGGATCGGGAAAACGAAGGAGACCTGGTCTTTGCCGCAGAAAAAGTCACACCTGAACTTATTAACTTCATGACCAAATTTGGTCGAGGCTTGGTATGTCTTTCGATGACAGAGGAGCGCTGCGATCAACTTGAGCTTCCTCCCATGGTTTCTCACAACACCTCTCGTTTCTCTACGGCTTTTACCATCTCCATCGAAGCCAAAGAAGGCATCAGCACAGGCATCTCTGCCTTTGATCGCGCCAAAACCGTGGCAACAGCAATTGACGATCAATGCGGTCCTTCGGATTTGGCCCGGCCCGGCCATATTTTCCCATTACGTGCGCGTAAGGGTGGCGTCTTGGTCCGTACAGGACAAACCGAAGGCTCTGTCGATTTGGCCACGCTTGCCGGTCTCAAACCTGCTGCTGTAATTTGCGAAATCATGAATGAAGATGGCAGCATGGCGCGTATGCCCGAGCTACGCAGCTTTTCTCAAAAACATAACATTCCCATTGTATCGGTGGCTCAGATCACAGCGTACAGACTTCAACATGAATCTTTGGTTCGCATCACTGCCAGTGCAAAACTTCCCTCAGGCTTTGGTGGAGACTGGACACTGCATTGTTTTGAAAATGACATCGATACATATGAGCACATCGCCTTGGTCAAAGGAGACCTCTCTTCGCAGGAAGCTTGCTTGGTTCGCGTACACTCAGAATGTTTTACTGGAGATGTCTTGGGCTCTTTGCGCTGCGACTGCCAGAACCAACTCCACAGGGCCATGGAGCAAATCGGTAAGAGTCAATGCGGAGTGCTGTTATATTTAAGACAGGAAGGTCGAGGCATCGGGCTTCGAAACAAAATCAAAGCCTATGCACTACAAGATCAGGGAGAAGATACGGTAAGTGCCAACAAAAAATTGGGATTTGGATCTGACCTCAGAGAGTATGGCGTAGGAGCGCAAATGCTCAAAGCCTTAGGCGTTTCTAAAATGAAACTTCTAACCAACAATCCCAGAAAAATCATTGGCCTTGAAGGCTATGGTCTAGAAGTCACCGAGCGCGTTCCCATCGAAACGCCAGCTCATGATGACAATCGCAAGTACCTACAAACCAAAAAAGACCAGCTCGGACATCTATTAAAGATTGTATAAATTATGTACAGCCCACAAAAAGCTTTTGATGCAAATTTATTTTTTACACGCGGCCTCTGCGTGGCCATTGTGCATACCTCTTGGCATCGAGACATTGTTGACAAGCTTGTAGATGGCGCAAAACGTGCCTGCCTTGAGCAAGGCATCAAGGAAAGCAATATCGTATGTTTTGAAGTGGCAGGAAGTTTTGAACTCTCTCAAATGGTTTCGCATTTGGCAGGCAGCCAAAAGTACGGCGCCATCATTCCCTTGGGATGTTTGATCAAGGGGGAAACCATTCATTTTGAAGTCATCGCCCAAACCATCACTGACGCGCTTGATGAAATCGGAAGACGCTCAGGCATCCCCGTAAGTTTGGGAGTGATTACTGTCAACTCCAAAGCGCAGGCCTTAGAACGCTGCGGAGGTAAAGAAGGACACAAAGGATACGAAGCTGCAATTGCAGCCATTCAACTGGCGCAGCATTTTTTTACGCAGAAGCAATAAGAAAGAACTCCTATGGCCAATCGAAGCAAAGCACGAGAAAAAATTCTGCAGATCTTATATTTGATGGAACAATCTGGCTTGCAGTCTGGTGAGGCCATTGATTTTTTTGGCCAAAACTTTGAAACTCATGACGAAGAGATGCCCTTCATTCGATTTCGGATTGAAGGCATTGAAACGCATTTGGAGAACTTGGACAAAAACATTGCCAGCGCTTCAAAAAATTGGAAAATACACAGAATGCCCAAAATTGACCGAAACATTCTACGTCTGGCAAGTTTTGAAATGCAGCACTGTGAAGACATTCCCCACAGCGTTGCGATCAACGAAGCCATTGAGCTGAGCAAACGCTTCGGAGAAATCAATTCGCCCAAATTCATCAACGGAATTTTAGATCGCCTGGCCAAAGAACTTTCAGCCTTATGAACTACGAATTTATCAAAGTCGATCATATTGAATACATCGAAAATCACGAGACCGATCTTTTTGTCACGTGTATTTTCGAAGATGAACAACCTCCAAAAGGTTTAGCAGGAAAAATTGACTGGCGTTTGGGAAGCATGATTTCGAAACAGATGAAATCGGGCATCATCAGCGGAAAAAGTCATGAAAAAATTCTCATTGCACTGAATCCGAAATTCAAAGCCCAAAGAGCTTTATTGATTGGATTTGGAGATTCCAAAAAATTATCTTTTTCAAACATCAAAAAATTGGTGGAAGAAATATTAGATAATGTCGAACGCATTCAAACTGAGTCCGTATCTCTTCATCTTCCCATTCAGATTTATAAATCCGCTCCCGACCAGATGGAAGAACTTCTCATCACTTTGTGCACACAAAGGTTTCATCGAAAACCCATACGCATTCACTGGATTCACACACTAGATTAAAAATTCAAACCGACCGATTTTCGTATGGCACCTTTTTTCCCGGAAAAGGTGCCTGGCACCAATTGTGGCATTGGCTTTGCATTGTGTATGATCCATGAAAACAATATGCACATATACACATTCTATTTTTATGTTACTCTCGAGCTTTGTAGTCTTTCATGTTTTGGCCTTAAGTCTCTTGTATTGTGGGGAGAGTGGCATAGATTCAACCGTAACCTTTACCATTGAGAGTTTTGGAAACCAGGAAGATCTTTTTTTACAAGATCAAGAAGGCAAGATTCATCAAATTCTTGCCAAAGAAAAGTACACATTCCGAACACAAGTGTTCCAAAATCGTCGTTATTCTTTTTCCTTTTCTCCTCAACCCCAAAACAGCGCTTGTGAATCAAAGAATCTTCAAGGGAAAATCAATAACAACAACATTCATATCGAAATCCAATGTTGGAGTAAGAACTGGGAATTTCCGAAGCAAATTCATGATCAACTCTCTCTTCCACAAAATGTGTTTTCCGCTGGCGCACACATGAACGCACATGGGCAAGCCTACATCAATCTATATCAATATTCAGATCCACAGCATGTATTTCCTCTGATTCCTACAAATCACATTCATCGAAATCAAAATTATTCTTGGATGCACCTTCAAGATCCTTCTCCTTCCATTTCTGTGAGTGGAACAGCTACACAAAAAGCTGTACTATTCTTTGATCACGGAAGCATATTGAGTTTATGGGAAGATGTAGATCCAATTTTAGGAAAACATGTATTTTCTATTTATAAAAAAGATGGACAGAATTACCAGTCCAGTCTTCACGATTCTTTTTCTAGCTACCCACAAAATTCTACTCAATTGCTTTATTGGGATCATGATCCTAGTGGAAAAGTTGTCATCTTGATTGAAAATTCAGGAGAGAAAAAGCTCTACCAATTTTCTTCCCTTCAATGGAAAGAAATTTCTATAGCACCTTCTTTTGTTCCACTTTCTGAAGACCATGGGATAGATCTTTCCATCAACAAAAATAACGACATTGCACTTTCATGGTGTGACTTAAATACTCAATCTGCGTATGTAAACATTTGGTCTAAGGATCATTGGATCTATCCCAATCATCTTCGTCTTTCTCCACAAGGCCGTTGCAAACACATTCGAATAGATCTGCAGGAAAAAAATCATTTTCTTGCAAGCTGGTCCAAAGAGAAAGATGTTTATTTTTATGATTGCCCCAATACATTATGTACAAGCTATGATTCTTGCCAGGCCTCTCAGCAGGGAAAATTTGTCACTACCCTTCACACTGGTCCTTTAGATTTGGGTGTTCATCGATTGGATGACAAAAGTGCCCTTATATATTGGAGAAAAGGAAACGATCTGCATTGGGCAAGGAAGAAAAATGAGACTTGGGAAAGTTTTACGCAGCCCTCACAAACTCTCAATGGCGGATATCCAATTCATAGCTATCAACTGCGTTTTAACTCGTCTGGACAAGGGGTATTGGCATGGGAATTCTCCAACAAACTTTTTGTTCGAAACATGCAACATGGACAATGGAGTTCCCAAATCCATCAAGCCAATGCCTTCATTCCTCAAGGCCTAGACCATACGGTTGATTTTTTTCCCAACTCATCTTTAGCCTTGAGTGAAAACGGAGATGCCATCCTAAATTGGAATGAATCTTTTCCAGGCGCTTCTCAAACACTTCGGTCCTATGTGGCTCAATACAAGTAGAGCAATCTTTGAAGGGAAGAAAAAGAATCGGTTGACCCACAATCCTAAAAAAAGCTATAATAAAATTAGGGCGTTATAGGGTCGTGCTTTTGGTTGTTTCTGTATACATTCCCCCTTGCGTGCTTGAGTAGCTCCTCGCACCCTGTGTCCCCTAGCTCAATTTTAGAACCAGGAGGATCCTTTGGAACCAAAAAACGAGAGCAAATCTTCACAAAGTAGCATTGTCAGCTTGATCAAAAAGAAGTTGGATCTCCAACAATTTAAAGAGCAACATTGGGAAGGTTCTTTCGATGAATACTTGGGCTTGATAGAAAAAGATCCTCTGATATGTCGCAGCGCTTATCAACGTGTATATGACATGATTTTGTCCTATGGGAGCGAAACCTACGTCAATGGAAAGAAGAAAATTACTAGGTATCATTTTTTTTCTGACCCCATTGAGGAAGGTAAAGATGCAATTTTCGGATTGGATATTGCTCTTCAAAAAATGGTTTCTTTCTTTAAATCTGCGGCCAAACGCTATGGAACAGAAAAACGCGTTCTTCTCTTACACGGACCTGTGGGTTCCTCAAAGTCCACGGTAGCAAGACTATTAAAAAAAGGTCTGGAGGATTATAGCAAAAAACCCGAAGGGGCTCTCTACACCTATAAATGGGTCGTAAAAAAAGCTGATTTTCCTGGAGAAACCATCATTGATGGAGACGAGATGCTTTGTCCTATGAATCAAGATCCTCTCTTACTCATTCCTCAAGAGTTTAGAAGAGAGGTTCTCCAAAAACTCAATGAAGGTGGAAAAAATGACCATGAAATTCATGTAGAAGGAGATCTCAATCCTGCATGTCGTTATGTCTACAACCGACTGCTTGAACACTACAATGGAGACTGGACCAAAGTCATCGACCATGTCCGAGTCAAAAGATTGATTCTTTCAGAAAAAGACCGCATCGGAATTGGAACCTTTCAACCCAAAGATGAAAAGAACCAGGATTCCACTGAACTCACAGGAGATGTGAACTATAGAAAAATTGCTCAGTATGGCTCAGATTCTGATCCAAGGGCTTTTAACTTTGATGGAGAATTTAACATTGCCAACCGGGGCATCATTGAATTTGTTGAAATGCTTAAACTCGATGTAGCTTTCTTATATGATCTTTTGGGCGCATCTCAAGAGCACAAGGTCAAACCCAAAAAATTTCCTCAAACTGATATTGATGAGGTCATCATTGGTCATACCAATGAACCGGAATACAAAAAACTCCAGAACAATGAATTTATGGAAGCCTTGAGAGACCGTACTGTAAAAATTGATATTCCGTATATTACAAAATGGTCTGAAGAGGTGAAAATCTATAAAAAAGATTACAACGCAAAAAAAATTCGTTCCAAACATGTAGCGCCCCATACCTTAGAAATGGCTGCAATGTGGGCGGTGCTTACAAGGCTAGAAGAACCCAAAAAAGCAAATCTAACCCTTCTTCAAAAACTCAAACTCTATGATGGAAAATCTCTACCTGGATATACGGAAGAAAACATCCGAGAACTCAGAAAAGATACCATAAGAGAAGGAATGGAAGGAATTTCGCCTCGCTATGTTCAAGACAAAATCTCGAATGCTTTGGTAGATGAGAGAAATTCCAGCAGCATCAATCCCTTTATGGTGCTCAACGAATTGGATGCTGGGCTGAAACACCATTCACTCATTGCCAACGATGAAGCGAGAAAACGCTATCGCGAAATCATCAACACCGTAAAATCTGAATACGAAGATATTGTTAAAAATGAAGTTCAAAGAGCCATTTGCGCAGATGAGGAAGCCATTTCAAAACTATGCGCCAATTACATCGACAACATCAAAGCCTATACACAGAGTGAAAGGGTTCGAAATGCCTATACAGGAGCTGACGAAGAGCCTGATGAGCGGCTCATGAGATCCATTGAGGAAAAAATTGATATTCCCGAGTCCAGGAAAGATGATTTCAGAAGAGAGATCATGAACTACATTGGAGCCTTGGCCATTGATAACAAATCTTTCGACTATCGAACCAATGAAAGATTGCACAAAGCTTTGGAGTTAAAACTTTTTGAAGATCAAAAAGATACCATCAAGTTGACCAGCCTTGTTTCTTCTGTTGTAGACAAAGACACGCAAGAAAAAATCGACATTGTGAAACAACGTCTGATCAACAACTACGGATATGATGACACTTCAGCCACAGATGTTCTTAATTTTGTAGCATCTATTTTTGCTCGTGGCGATGCAAAAGAAAAATCCTGATTTTTGTATCACACAAAAGATTATAAGGATTTTTTTTAGAAGTGGCTGGTAAAAGTTTATGGCATTAAAAATTGATCAGAACTACCGCCGATTCAAAGAAATCATTCGCGGAAAGATCAAACAAGATCTCAAAAAATACATGTCCTCTGGAGAAATGATTGGAAAACAAGGGAAGGACTACGTTTCTATTCCTTTGCCGCGCATCAACCTACCCCATTTTGAATATGACCATGAAAAAAAAGGCGGCGTAGGCCAGGGTGAAGGGCAGGAAGGTGATGCCGTAGGAAAACCAGGAGAAGGGGAAGCAGGTTCAGGCGCCGGAAGACATGTACTAGAAGTCGATGTTTCGATGGATGAGCTGGCTCAGATCATGGGAGAGGAGCTGGAACTTCCCCGAATTGAGCCAAAGGGAAACAAGCAAAAACTAGATTCTCCAAAATATCGCTACACGGGCATTCGTCCCACAGGACCCGAATCTTTAAAACACTTTCGAAGAACCTATAGACAAGCTCTTAAAAGACAAATTGTAAGTGGAACTTACAACCCCAAAGATCCGATGATCATTCCCATTCGAGAAGATAAACGCTACAGATCTTGGAAAGAAATTCCACAACCTGTTTCCAATGCCGTCATTGTATATATCATGGATGTGTCTGGATCTATGGGTCAAGAGCAAAAAGATATTGTAAGAACTGAAAGCTTTTGGATTGATACGTGGTTAAGATCTCAATACAAAGGCATCGAATCTCGTTATATCATTCATGATGCGGCAGCCAAGGAAGTCGATCAAGAAACATTTTATCATACCAAAGAATCAGGAGGAACCATCATCTCCTCTGCATATAAACTATGCCATCATATGCTCACTCAGCACTTTGATCCTGGAGAATGGAACATGTATGTATTCCATTTTTCCGATGGAGACAATTGGTCAGCCGAAGATACCAACATGTGTATGTCTTTGCTCAAAAGCGAGCTCCTACCCTTGGTCAATTTATTTGGCTACGGACAGGTTGAATCTCAATATGGCTCGGGGCAATTTATCAAAGATTTAGAAAAGGGTTTTGAAAAAAATAAAGAATTTGATCATTTGATCACATCTAAAATAGATTCCAAAGATGATATCTTACAATCCATCAAAACCTTTCTAGGGAAGGGAAAATAATGGCCAACCTGACCATTGAACTTGCAAAAGCAAAGGAAAATATTGAACGTCTAGCAGGAGACTATGGATTGGATTTTTTTCAAACCATTTTTGAAGTCTTAGAATTTGATGAGCTCAACCAAGTAGCAGCTTTTGGAGGTTTTCCTACTCGTTACCCTCATTGGTCTTTTGGAATGGAGTATGACCAACTTTCTAAGGGCTATGAGTATGGTCTATCGAAAATTTACGAAATGGTCATCAACAATGATCCTTGTTATGCCTACCTACTTAAATCTAATCCTATGGTTGATCAAAAGCTTGTGATGGCGCACGTCTATGGCCATTGTGATTTTTTTAAGAACAATCATTGGTTTTCTAAAACCAACAGAAAAATGATGGATCAAATGGCCAACCACGCCACACGCATTCATCGCTATATTGATCGACATGGGTATGAAGAAATAGAAAAATTTTTAGATATCTGTTTGTCCATCGAAAATTTAATTGATCCTCATTCTGTTTTTATCAAACGCCCCGGCCACTCCGAAGTTGATGCGCAGCTCACAACAGGCGAAGTAAAAAAACTCAAAAGCAAAGATTATATGGACAAGTATATTAATCCTCCAGAGTTTCTTGAGGATCAAAAAAGAAAACTAGAGGAAAAAGCCAAGCAAAAGAAAACTTATCCGCCTTCTCCCGTAAAAGATGTACTTCTTTTTCTTATCGAACATGCGCCAATGGAGCAATGGCAAAGAGACATTCTCTCTATTGTTCGCAAAGAAGCCTATTATTTTGCGCCTCAAGGACAAACAAAAATCATGAACGAAGGTTGGGCAAGCTACTGGCACTCTACGATGATGACGAGAAATATTTTGACCGCATCTGAGCTTATCGATTATGCCGACCATCATTCAGGAACTTTGGCCATGAGCCCAGGGCAACTCAATCCTTACAAAATCGGAATCGAGCTTTTTAGAGACATTGAAGATCGTTGGAACAAAGGTAAGTTTGGAAGTGACTATAACCAATGCACAGACCTTGTAGAAAAGAAAAATTGGAATACAAATGCTGGATTGGGAAAACAAAAAATTTTTGAAGTCAGAAAAGTTTATAATGATGTGATGTTTATTGATGAGTTTTTCACTGAAGAATTTTGTCTCAAGCACAAAATTTTTGCTTTTGAATACAACCCCAAGACCACACAATACGAAATTTATTCAAAAGCATTTAACATTGTAAAAAAGAAAGTTCTAGATGCTTTGACCAATCGAGGTCAACCTTTTATTTTTGTTGTCGATAGCAACTTTGAAAATCGATCTGAGCTTCTACTGTCGCATCGACATGAAGGCATAGATCTCAAGATTCCCTGGGCTCAAGATACCTTAAAAAACTTATTTCAAATATGGAAAAGACCTGTTAATTTGCTCACCAAACTGGATGAAAAAGAAAAGATTTTACGTTTTGATGGTGAAAAACACCAAGAATTGGGTGGGGAGAAAAAAGCTTCGTAGTTTTCTTCTCTTTTTGGCTCTGATCCCTTTATGTATGGGAATTGGAGAGCGAGATCAGATTGTTGTAAAAACCAATCACAACATTTATAACCTTTATGAAATTCAGCTTTTTTATGCTTTCAATAAACTCGAAGACGGTGAGCTGATCAGCTATATTCCAGATTATTGGATTGAAGAAGATTTTGAGTCTGTTCTCCTTGAGTTTTTAGAAAAAGAAGTCTCCTTAGAGTATGTAAAAGGAAATAATTTATTTATTCCTTTTTCAGATCCAGAAATTGATCTGGCTTTTCGAAAAGCCAAAGAAGTTTTTTCAGATGAGCAGTGGAATAAATTTTTACGTACTTGGGGAATTTCACAAGAAAGAGTTTATGATTTTTTTCAAAGTCAGTGGCGCTATAGAAAGTTCATTCTGGAGTTTTTGCCTTCTCGATCTAAAATTTCCAAACAAAAAATTTCTGATTATTATCAAAAAAATAAAGAGATCAGGTATGAGAATGAGGTGTTTTTTAAAGTAAAAGATCAGGTAAGAAGCGACTTATTGCTCGAAACACGAACAGAGGAATTTCGTCGATGGGTGGTCAATGAAATCAAAAGAAATCGAATACAACGTATGTCTCTACAGAAAAAAACACCTCCAAAGCGATGAAAGCCCATATAGATTTTCTAGCAATTTCAGATCTACAGAGGGTACATGAAATTGAGAAATCCGCATATGAAGACCCCTGGCCTTTGCAATCTTTTATTGATTTATTGAGTTTGGATCATTTTAAACATGCCGCGATTTATCTAGAAAAGAGTCTTATAGGATATGCGTTTTATCAGGTAGCTTCCATTGAAGCCCAAATCGTTAATATTGCGATCGATCCGAAGTATCACGGAAATGGGTATGGATTTTTATTGCTTTCAAAGGTTCATGAAGAAGCAAAAAAGCTCAATGCAAGCGAATGTTTCTTAGAACTCAGAATTAGCAATCAAAAAGCCTTTTCTCTCTATGAAAAAATTGGATATAAGAAAATCGGTCGTAGAATAGGATACTATGATAATGGAGAAGACGCTTGGATGATGAAGTGTACACTTTAAATATGCAATCAAATGAAAGAATACAAAGCTAAAATAATCAGCAGGAGAAAATATGGAAGCTACCATATTTTTAGGCTTGCATTGGATACAGCACTCAATCAAGCAAAACCTGGCAATTTTGTTTTACTCAGCACCGGAAAATCTGATCAGATCTTACGAAGGCCCATGGCAATTTATTCAATTTCTGAGTCAGAACATTGGATTGAAATTCTTTTTACAGTCGCAGGAAAAGGAACTTTTCATCTGAGCCAAATTGAACCTGATACATGCCTGTCTGTTTTCGGACCGTTGGGCAATGCCTTTGATCCACCCAAGAAATCTTCCTCCTTGGCTATTGTAGCTGGGGGCATTGGCATCGCACCTTTTCTCTATTGGCTCACAAGCTATGCTACGGAGCTTACAAATGTAAAAACTTTCTTTGGCTTTCAAAACCTTGAGCAAAGCCATGTACTTGCAGATTTTGAGGGCCTAAGCGCAGACATCCAACACGCAACAGATGACGGAAGCAGCGGTTTTTCTGGAAATGTTGTTGAGTGCTTTGAGGCGCATCTCAAGAAACATCCCTTTGATCATGTATATACTTGTGGTCCTCCCGCCATGATGGATGCGGTGCAAAGCCTATGCAAAAGCAAAAAAATTTCTCTCAGCGCCTCTCTCGAAGCCAGAATGGCCTGCGGTATGGGGGTATGCTTGAGCTGCGTGACTGACTTTGAGCACGATCAAAAAACACAGGGCTATTCATTGGTCTGCAAGCAGGGACCCATTTTTCATCAAAGTTTTTGATCAAAGGGTAAACAGACAAGAACCCAATCTATCCTCTAAAGAGTTGAGAAAAGTCATAAAATTCTTGAGAAAGGGTCTTTAAGCGACCCACCCCTTCTTGCAAGCTTACACGAGAAATACGTCCTTCTTTCAAAGCAGCCATTTTTCCATAATCTTTTTCAACAATACATTTGACCGCTTCTACGCCAAGGGCAGTCGATAAAACTCGATCCATTGCTGTTGGACTTCCTCCTCTTTGAGTATGACCCAACACCACACTTCGAACATCACGTCCGGTCCTTTCTTTGAGCATCGTTTGTAAGAGGTCTCCGATACCTCCCAATGCCACATGTCCAAACGCATCTACAGGTGCTTTAGATTGGGAGAGAATCTCCTTACCGTCGTCCCCAATGATTTTTGTGCCTTCAGCAATCGCAATGAGCGCATAGTTTTTTCCTCGGTTTTTGACTGACTCTAAGGACTCACAAATAAAATCCAAATTCTGTGAAAATTCCGGGACCAAAATTACATCCGCTCCGCCCGCAATTCCACTATAGGCCGTAAGCCAGCCGGCATGACGACCCATAATCTCCACAATGATGATTCGATCATGAGATCTTGCTGTAGAACGAAGCCGATCCATCGACTCGCAAGCTACTTGAACTGCCGAAGGAAAACCTAGGGTCATATCCGTAGCATCAAGATCATTGTCAATGGTCTTTGGGATTCCGACAATCAGAAGTCCTTCCTGCGAAAGTTTATGAGCCACGCCCATGGTGTCTTCTCCACCGATGGCAACCAATGCGCGTAGATTGAATTTCTTAATATTGTCTTTGATCGATTGAATGTGAGAAGGATCTCCCTTGTAGGGATTGGTTCGAGAGCTCCCCAGTATGGTTCCTCCCTCGAGAAGAATTTCGTCAATGTGATCGAGTGAAAGGGGCATCGTATGGCCCTGAATCGGACCCGCCCAACCTTTTTTAAAACCCACAACATCGATCTGATGTCGATCCGCCATACGGACCACAGCTCTGATGGCTGGATTTAAACCCGGGCAGTCTCCTCCTCCCGTAAGAACTCCGATTTTGTCTCTACTCATTTTTTTCAACCTTTCTTATAAAGCATTCTGAAGATGCATATCGAGCCATTTCAAATAGCTTTGACTGCCCCCAGTAATGGGAATGGATATAATTTCGGGCAGCTCGTAGCTATGATGTTGTAAAATGCAGCGCTGTAACTCGTCAAATTTTTTCTCGCTGCTTTTGATCAGAAGCAAGACTTCTCGATCATGACACAGCTCATTTTTCCACATGTAGATAGACTCGACACCGGAGAGCACATTCACACAGGCCGCAAGTCCTTCTCGAATAAGAATGCTAGAGATGCTGCGTGCCTCTTCGATATCCTTACAGGTGCAAAGATATACGCAAAAAGGGCTCAATCAACGCTCTCAATATTTAGTTACTTGGTGAATTTTCTTTGAGGACACGTTGAGCGTGAAGGCCTTTGGGGCCTTCGACACACTCAAACTCAACATCTTGGCCTTCTCGGAGAGTTTTATAACCTTCTCCCTCGATGGCTGAAAAATGAACGAACACATCTTTTCCTTCCCGATCCAAGATGAATCCGAATCCTTTCGAATCGTTAAACCATTTCACTTTTCCGCTTGCCATTTTTTCTCCTTCTGAAGTCAAGATCTCTTCTACACTCTGATCCATCTAGATATTTATAGAGAAGCATTGTGGAATTGATCCTGTTATCAGTTTCGTAAATAGTTTATTCGGTAAAAACCTCTCGCGTCAAGTTTTTGGCCAAAAACTCCCTTGCCTCTATCCTCTCCAGGCACTTTTCTAAAGCTCATAAAGGAGAACATTCTTACATTTTTTTTAGTTGAAATGAAGCTATGATCTTTGCTACAAGGCTAGCAATGAGATCAAAAATTTCATACTCCTTCTCTACTTCAGAGCGCACAAGCCTTTGGTGGGCCTAGCCCCCATCTATATTTTTTTACTCACACAAAACACCTTTTTTAACCTTTACACAAAGGAATGATTTTATGAATACTGCCTCTGCAGAAGTACTTACAGCTCTATGCTTAACGACTATTTTTTTCGCTACGCACATCACCCCAAGGGGAAAAGAGAAGACACCTTGTCTTCGATAGCTCATAACACGGAAATTAAAGACACAAACACATCTCTATATTTCTCAATGATGCTTACCCAAGGACCTTTTGCTTTAAATTTGATCTCTCAAACCTTGTGTTTTTGTGAGATTTCGATTGAGCTGACGCCTCTAGAGAGCAAAGTGCTTTTTCTTCTATGCACAAACACGCATCGGCACGTCAGTCGGAAAGAGTTGATGTTGTTTTTGTGGCCGCAATACAAAAGACCCCTAGACAAGACAAATCACTTGGACGTTTGTATCTACAGATTGAGAAAAAAGATTTTTGAGGAGTGTGGTCAAAATCCGATTGTAAGTGGATACAAAAAAGGGCTCAAATTCGAAGCATAAACCTCTGCTAACGCAATTGAATTTTGGTCTCTTGACCTAAAATTTGCGTGATCTCTTGAAACAATTCATCACTGGGGATGACCCGATATTCAGGAGGAAGAGAGATCACAGTTTCTGTTTGGCCCGGAACCTGACAATGAAGAAGCATGGGACAATCTCCTTCATACTTTTTCAATGAATTTTTTAGTCGATCAAAGCTATCTTTTTGGGTTTGGTTCAAATCAAAATACACATGTACATTGCCTTGAAAAAGCTTTGCCGCATGTTTGAGACGAGTAGCTGCATCAACAATGATTTTTGCTTGATCTTCTCCTTGATCGACTTTTCCTTTTATAAACAAGGCTTCATCAGATTTTAACCATTGAGAAAACTCTTGATACACCTTTGGGAAAACAACGAGCTCGACACTCCCATGCAAATCTTCGAGGCTCGCAAAGGCCATGCGATCACCTTTTTTGGTAGTGATTTCTTTGATTGAAGCTATACTCCCTCCAATTTTTACAATCGATTGGTTTTTTAACTCCATGATGTTTGCTGTATTGGCATTGGTATACTGATTCAGAATCATTTCGTATTTGAGAAGAGGGTGACCGGAAATGTAAAAACCCACGGAGTCTTTTTCATATGAAAGTTTTTCAGCATCTTCCCATTCTTCACAATCATCATAAGCAAATTCGACGTCTTGACTCAATCCGAAGAGACTATCTTGGCCCACTGCTCTATCTTTTTGAGTTCTTGAGGCCATTTCTAATGCTTTAGGCACATTTGCAAATAACTGCGCTCGATTTCCGTGAAGTCCATCCAAGGTACCTGACTTGACCAAGGCCTCTAGCACTTTTTTATTGACCTGTCTGAGTTCAACTCTAGAACAAAGATCCAAAAGACTTTTGAATTTCCCTTCTTTCTTTCGAGCGTCTACAATCGAAACAATTGCATTCTCACCCACATTTTTAATTGCCGCCAAACCAAAACGTATACTTTCTTTCTCGACTCTAAAATCTAAATCACTTTCATTGATATCAGGATGCAAGACTTCAATTTTTTTACTTCGACAGTCATTCAAATGAGAAACCACTCGATCGGTGTTGTTTCGATCAATTGAGAAACATGCAGCCATAAACTCTACAGGAAAGTGGGTTTTGAGATAGGCTGTTTGATAAGAAATCATAGCATAGGCTGCAGAGTGTGATTTGTTAAATCCATACCCTGCAAACTTGGCCATCAAATCAAAAATCTTTTCTGCTTTGTTTTTGGGAATTTGATTTTTTTCAGCCCCTTGAAGAAATCGTTCTTGTTGTTGATCCATCTCTTCTTTGATTTTTTTCCCCATGGCTCTTCGAAGCAAATCCGCTTCACCCAGTGAATAGCTCGCAAGTTTCGATGCAATTTGCATGACCTGCTCTTGATACAAAATAACTCCGTAGGTTTCTTTGAGAATGTCTTCAAGCTGAGGTAAATCATATTGAATTTGAGTCCGACCATGTTTTCGACTGATAAAATCATCGACCATACCTGAGCCCAATGGACCGGGCCGATACAGGGCCACCAAGGCAACGATGTCTTCAAAACAGTTCGGACGAAGACGAACCACGAGATCCCTCATGCCCGAGGACTCCAGCTGAAACACTCCTTGAGTTTCCCCTCGACTCAAAAGATCAAAAACCTTTTCGTCTTTCATAGGCAAGTGCAAGATGTCTACATCGACGCCTTGACTTTCTTTGATAAGCTGACATGCCTTGGCCAACAGGGTGAGTGTTTTTAATCCCAAAAAATCAAACTTGACCAAGCCGACTTTTTCGACGGCTTTCATATCCCATTGGGTTACAATCTCATCATTTTGCCCTTTCATCATCGGCAAGTGATGAACCAATGGATTCTGATCAGAAATTACCACCCCCGCAGCATGAACCGAGGCGTGTCTCGAGAGACCTTCCACGCGCTTGGCAATGGTCAGCATTTCATCGATATGCTGTTCTTGCTTTCGGATTTCATCAAACTTCGGTTCTTGGGTAAATGCATCCTCTAGGCTGATGTTCAACACTGTAGGAACCAGCTTTGCGATCTTGTCGACTTCGCCATAGGGAATGCCCATGACCCGTCCGACATCACGAATCGCAGCTCTGGCTTGTAATTTTCCGAAGGTACAGATCTGCGCCACACGAGTTTGCTCTAGGCTTCGGTCTCCATCATATTTTTCCGATACATAGGAAATCACTTCGTCTCTTCCATCCTGACAAAAATCCACATCGATATCAGGCATAGAAATCCGCTCAGGATTGAGGAAACGCTCAAAAAGAAGATTATAGGGGATGGGATCAATATCTGTGATGTTGATAGCAAAGGCTACCAAAGAACCTGCTGCCGAGCCCCGTCCAGGCCCTACAGGAATTCCTCTGTCTTTTGCATAGTTGATAAAATCCGCTACGATCAAAAAATATCCCGCAAAACCCATAGATGTAATGATCGAAAGCTCTTCTTCCAATCTTTGATCATACATTTTTTGAATGCCCTGTTGCTCCTCCACCGACATGTCTTGCGTAAAAATAAACTTTAGTCTTTCTATGAGTCCTTCTTTAGAATGCTTACGCAGCACTTGATCCAAGGTTAGTCCTTCAGGAACTTGATACTGAGGCATGTGATAATCTTTGAAATCAAAATCTACATGACATTGAGATGCAATTTTAAGTGTGTTGTCTAAGGCATCGGCAGCATCATAAAAAAGCTCCGTCATTTCTTGAGGAGATTTAAAGTAATATTGATCGCTATGAAATTTCAATCTGTTTTCTTCATGTAAAAACTTTCCAGTACCAATACAAAGAAGCACATCATGAGCTTTGGCATC
>JAGRAX010000049.1 GCA_020434365.1 Bdellovibrionales bacterium | reverse complement strand
CCTGATATATCTCATTCACAATGCTTTGCAGGTAATTGTAAAAATTATTTGCACTCTCTTCTTTTTCGGATCCATACTTGATTAGATCGACCTGGCCATACTCTGTGTAAAGGTCTTTGTATTTGGTTACAATTTTCTCAGATTTCTGTGCCAAAATCACTGAAGCATTATAAATACTCATATCATTTTTTGACTTTGATTACTGATATATCTCATTCACAATACTTTGTAGGTAATTGTAAAAATTATTTGCACTCTCTTCTTTTTTCTCCAAATACATTTCTTCCGTATATTTTTGATAGGGGCTAATTGTCTTATTGATATGAATTGCTGCCTTAGTTAATAGAAGGGTCTGAGTAAAAAGTTTTTGTGTGTGTGTTCCGATAAGAGTTTGAAGATCAGTATCAAGAGATACTTGATTTTGCGCATGCGCAAAAGACAACCCCATTACAATCAGAAAACCCGCTATGATATTTTTTTTCACTTCTTTCCCCTACTTCTTTTTTTTATGAACAATCATAACTCCCATGTCAACCGAAGTATTTCACTATCAATTGCCGTTATTTGGAATTACCGGAGGGGTATCAGGAATTCCTCCGCTTGAACCAGAATTGTTATTATTGTTACTTTGTTGTGGTCGTGGTCGTGAACCTGAGACCAAATTTGTTACCGCGCCTGTGGGTGCTGCTGCACTTTGGAAGACTCGAATTTCGACTCTTCGATTGACATCGGCGGTAGGTGCCTGACCAGAAAGAGGTTCTGTTGTGCTCAATCCATAGAACACAATTTTACCTGCTGGAGGAGTATTTCCCTGGCTGGTCATATGGGCAATAAGGTAGTCATACACAGCTTTGGCGCGTTTGTAGGACATGTTTTTGTTGCCTGTTGTATCGTTGCCATCTGCATGACCCACAATATGAATGTACACCCCATCCTGCACAGCACCATCAAAGATGGTTGGGGCTTTTCCATCAAGCTCAGCCTTGGCTGTAGTTGTCAATGTCGAACCCGAAGTCATGGGTACATAGTTTCTTCCAGCTGCCATGATGATTTGACCAAAGCTTCCTTGATTGTCGACATTTGGATCTTCCAAGAAGGCCTCAAATGGAGTCTGTGATAGACTTGCGACTTTTGTATCAATTTCACCAATCAGAGGTTGCAATGCACTTTTGGAAGCCGCGCTTACTCTGGGATGGTTCAATAGAGATTGAACTCTGCCTTTGATTAGATTCAACTGATTGATGTCGGTGCTCGTAGTCACAACAGTTGAGATTGGAGGCACATTGATATCAAAGTGATTTCCATTGGCCGTGGCCGTTGAACCCAACTGAGTTGCCAACTGTTCTACTTGAGCCGCTTGGTTTTGGTTTGTTAGAGTTTGCTTTCTAGCATCATAGGCATTTTTGACCTCAGCAGGAACATTGTTTGCTCCACCGTAGCTGCCAGCGATCTGAGTCCACTGCGTTTCAAGCGTAGCTAGATCCGCTGCTGACTCAAGATTGGATTGATTGACTTGAACTTGCAATTCTGAATCATCCATCCATACCGCTTGGGATTGCACAACGCCTCTTTCTTTTAGATCGTGCCACATCTCTTCTTCGTAGTTGGAGTCTTTGAGTCGAGCATGTACGTCATCATAAAAGAAGGGAACTGTACCCTGATCTTTTGTATACGCACATTGCGGAGGAAGGATACGAACATCCGATTGAGCGATGCGCTGAAGCACACCATCTGAAGTTTTTTCATAGATTTCATTTGTAACCACTCGACTGCCATCGCTCTCCTTCTTCTTCATTTTCTTATACTGCTCTGCAGAGCCTGCATAAAAAAACAATAGACGCACCCATGGACATTCTGGATCTGCCGCCTTGATCGTTGCATAGGTTCTACGCAAAGCCGAAGTGTCTCCATGTTCATCTCCCAACTCTTGGGAGTAGATGAGCTTTGTGGTTTCATTTTCTATCAAGAGAGTTAAGTTCGCATCAGAACCTTCCACAACAAAAAGAGATTCATCATTTTTTGCTGGAACCATGAGTTTTCCCAAAACCAAAGTTTTTTCCTCAGGAACATAATAGTAAGCCTCTACAGCAGAAGCCCACTCTCCATCACGAACAAAGGTATCAATGTTTGCATCCGCAGCAGATAAAAACACCTGCGCCGTTGGGGTTCGAAGAGAAGGATCTCTCAAGTCAATTTGAAAAGGAAAGGTTACGTTGTCTCCACCAGGAATCACGGAAAACTCCAAGGGGTGCTCAAGTGCCTTGTACCTTCCCTCTCTTGGAACCATCACGCCCGCAAGTGTCTTAGATTGACTTGCACCTAATGACGTCACATCAACAGCATTGTCATTTTCCTGATCTTGGAAATCCTTAGAAAGTTTTGACCACAAGGCATGTAGGGCTTCATATCTATATGTTGTTTTACTACCTTGTCCAGTTGATTTTTTCTGCAAGTCATAAATATCATAGTCCATATGAAGTTTGGGTCCACTGAACATGTACGCGCGCAAAGCATTGGTATCAATATAGCCAGAAGAGCGTTCCATCAACTGCCAGTAGGTACGTCTAGAAAAAAAGAACAGTTCTTTAGCAGCTGGATAGTCTGAGAATCCTAGCTTTTTATTGGCCGAAATTCTTTTGGCGATTTCCACATCAAATTTGTTTCCCGTAAGTGAAGAAAGCAAGCCTAGGTTGATCCCTTCACTGTTTTTGGTCCCCAAGTCTGAGGTATCTTCCTTCCAGATTTTTTGTTCGTCTGCAGATCGAAGTACCAGAGCGTCTCTGTTTTTCTTTTTCTTTGCACTTCCATAATACGATGTATAGTAAAAATTATCTGGATGCGCATAAGATGATGTATTGTTACCAAAGTTCGTATTGTAAGCTACAGGCTGAAGTCCTTTTTTATTAGATCTTTTTACACCCTGAAGCGCGATGTCTTCTGCAGCAAAAAGGTGGTGACCTACCATCCAACCATTGTACTCATAAGGATCTAGACCCGGCCTGATTTGAAGTCCAAGATTGCTTAGACCGTCGTTCCACAAGGCCGCAAAGGACGTTACTTTTTTGTCGAACTTATAAGATCTACCTGACAGCAACACTTCTAAAAGATCCGGAATTCCATCGCCATCACGATCTTTTTTCTGATTGAGAATCTGTTGAATCTGGTTTCTTTTGTTTGAATCTTTGATCAACCAACTGTCTTTATTTGTTTTTCTAAGCTCAGCTTCAATTGTGTTTTTGTCCTGATTCCAATCATTGGTAGCATTTTTAATCTCGTATTTCACAACATCTTCAAAAGGATCTACACCATCATTATTTTGAGGATCCTCATTGGGGTCTTTTTTCTTAGGATTGACCACACCAAATCTGGATTGAAAGGCCGCAAGCTGCTCGGGCGTAAGTTGGTTTCTATATTGGCTGTTAAAGGCCTGATCCTGGTTCGCATTGTACGCGTAATTGTAATTGTCTCTTTGATTTGGATTTGTGGCATAGCCGTTGTATCCAAGGTTCCGGTTGCCTTGTTGACAAGCGCCCAGTGAAAGCACGATCCCAAAAACCCAAAGGCTTTTCAAAAAGTTATCCGTCATCATTTGCTTTACGTTTTTCATCATCTGTATTGTCCTCCAAGACAATGCTGCTTCACTTTAAGACCCCTTAAGGCCCATGGCCATAAAAGAGACTTTCCTGTCCTAGCACTATCTTACGCAACTTGCGTACCAACTTGGCTTAAAAAAAACCTTTTGTTTTCGGTTAGTTACAAGCCCCTAGCTTAGGATTCGCTGACCTGCCATGTCTCATCCGAGGTCTTTTTGTCTCAGATTGGCTGCCATGGCAGGGCTTTGAACATCTTCAACTAACACTATGCGTTGAATAAAGTCAAGCCGATATTTTGGAGTTTACATCAAGAAAAAGAAGCGCCTAGGGCCTCCACACAGGATCTGCACAAGGCCGTCGAAAAAAACAAAAGCAGCTTTATAGGAATCTTTCTGCCTATGAATCTATATGATTACTGACTCTCTCGAACAGCCACGAGTTGATACTGCGTAAATTCAGCTTCGGCCGAAGTTCCCAGAACACTTAGAATCAGCCAGCTGGGCGTGTTTTTGTCGGCAATGACCATGATCTTGCCATCAAAAACCACATCATCTACAACTTTGGCCATGGCTTGAATGAGTCTCTTCTTTTTATCGAGGGCTTCTTTGAGCTCCTTGATCGAATAGTCCCCATTTTGAAGGCGCTTTTGATATCTCGCCAAAAACTCCGGAGAGAGCTCAATCACCGCGTCTTCATCTACAGCAATCACTCCTGGTTCTTCACCGTTGACCGAGGTAATCGTGAGCTTCACAGCTTCTTTGGGGTTGAGCAGCTGCTTGGATAGAGGAATGCTAATGGCTCCTCCCACAGGAATCGACATTGCGCTCACAGAGTAACTCTTGAGCAAGAAAATAAGCAAGATCGTGAGAACGTCCATCATCGCCACCAGGTTGATTTCCTTGGCAGCTTCATTCCCCATGGGCTTGCGATTGTGTCGACCGCGCTTTTTCTTGCGTAGCAGATAGTACTCTTGGTCGCTTAGATTCTGACTCATCTCAACCTAACTCCCCCACAAGATGTTTAAGGTTGGCTCAATAAATAGATCTCCGAGTCCAGGCTTGGTTTCGGCTACCGCATCCATAGTGGCTACTAGATCTTCATATTTGACCTTGGCTGACATGTTGAGCAAAATCTGCTCCCCCATGGAATATTTTTGCTTGGCACTGGTCGCAGCCTGCAGAAGGCTCTGCGTATCATAGACCTTTTCTCCGTCTTCATTATTGATTTTTGGAATCACAGAACTCACTAGTACTTTGTCTGCCCCTTGCGTAACCACGAACTTATAGGACCCACTCTCCACATCTACGCGGGCGCTTAAAGATTTGTCATCTCCGCCCCCGTCCCCAATGGCCGGGATGGAAGTATTGAGAATGGTGAAGCTTAAAAAACTGGTAATGTTTACGAGCATAAAGAGAACGAGGTTCACCATAATGTCCATATAGGGGACGAGGTTGAGCTCCTCTCCCATCTCTTCACTATGTCGCCTCTTTCGACTCACTTCTTCATTCCTATCGTTTGTACGACTTTAGAAAAACCTAGCCCTTGGCCGGACTGTCTTTACGAAGGTGCAATAGGTTTTCCACTTTGCTCGAACCGTAGTCAACATCCGCCAAAATCCCTTTGGCCAAGCCAGAAAGAACCAAATGCGCGATGATACAAATAACCGCGATGGTCAAACCGAGTGCTGTGTTGTACAAGGCCTCTGCAATCCCAGCCCCGAGAAGTTTAGCTCTCTGCTCTGGAGTTGCCACTGACAAACCCGAGAAGGAACGAATCAAACCAAAAATGGTTCCAATCAAACCCACCAGAGTTGCAATGTTGGCCAGCGACCACAGCGCACCCACACCTTTTTCTACCTTGGGCGAAACCTCCAGAAGAGACTCATCCAAACCCATGGAAATGGCCATGTGTCCTTGATTGGCTCGGATCAAACCTGATTTGACGACTTTGGCCAAGGGCGCATTGGAAGTGTTGCAGTGATTGATGGCCTGGGTCAAATCATTGGCCAGCACATGTTTTTCAATGTTTTGCAAAAAACGCTTCGCATCGACATCATAAAAAAACTTCAAGCGCAAAAATCTCCATAGAATCAAGCCCACGGCTCCAACTGAAACCACTGCGTTGATCCACATGAAGGGACTCTCTCTAAATATATGCCAAAAACTATCCATGTTTTATATTCCTCCAAAAAATGCTTTCATTGTAAACTCTTTTTAAGAGCCTCCCAAACTTTTAATTTTTTCTGCAAGCCTTTGATGCCGATCCCATCCATATTTCCCAGGACGATGTAATGCGCTAAATCGACTCTTTTTTACGTATCTCGTTTTCAAACGAGAAATGCGTCTGAGAGCTTGCGACACTCTCTCTTGTGAAAGTTTTTTTGATTCGATTGCCTTTACAACCGCATCATAGCTGGCACTGAGCTCTTCGAGTGATTTGCACACCAAGACCAAATCCACACCTGCTTGCAGAGCCATCACGCAGGCCTGTGGAATCGACCAATTTTCTGCAATGGCTTTCATTTCCATATCATCACTGATGATCAGCCCTTTGTATCCCATTTTTTCTCTGAGCAGTCCCTGCAAGATTTTCTTGGAAAGCGTCGCCGGGTACTTGCGGTCCAAAGCCGGAAACATGATATGCGCCGTCATGATCGTGGGAACCGACTCAGAAATGCAGGTTTTAAAAGGAAGCAGCTCTCTTTCTTCCAGAACTTTTTGACTGGCTCGAATCAAGGGCAGGGTCAGATGCGAATCCACATCGGTGTCTCCATGTCCAGGAAAGTGCTTGGCGCAGCAAACGACAGATTGTTTTTTGTATTCTTGAATCGTGATTTTGGCCAAGGCCGCCACATTTTTTGGATCCGAACAAAAAGCCCTGGGCCCAATGATGGGATTGTTGGGATTGCTGTGCACATCTACAACCGGCGTAAAATTCAAATTGATGCCCACAGATTTGAGCTCTACTGCCATGGCTGCAGCCTGCAAGCGGGCAAGTTTGGCATCCTTGGATTTCTTATAGTGCTTTCCCAAATAGTCATTGCCCGGAAACTCTGTAAAGGGCTGGTGAAGCCGCGCCACTCTTCCGCCCTCCTGATCGATCCCTATCAAGGGAAGCACTTCCAAGGCCTGATACAATTCATAACTTAAGGATCTGACTTGAGCGGGAGATTCTACATTGCGCGCAAAATAAATCGCGCCACCAATTTGAAACTCGGAAATGATTTTTTTTTCCTGCGCAGAAATGGATGGGCCCGCAAGTCCCATCAAAAACAGCTGTCCTGCAGCTTTTTTAATTTTTTCTAGTTCCTTCGCGCTCATGTATTTTTCCTATGGTTTCCCCCGTGAAACATCACTTTCCTTGCGGACCGTTCTACCTGATCCCCAGATCCTTGGCCAAAAAAAACCTGGTTTTATGACCAAAAATTGTCGGGGAAATCCGTAAAAAAACTTTCTCGCGACAATTGCTCCAGATCGAAATACAATCGAGGCCATATGAAGTTGATTTCTCTGCGACTTACCCTGTTTCAGGTCTGGATTTGTTGCACGCCCTTTTTTGCTTTGGCTCAAACGCAAAATCTAGATCAAGAAATTACTGGGCTACTTTCAAAATATGGTCTCAAAGAACAGAGTTATTCCCTGCGTTTTGTAAAGTCCCAAAACTCTCAGGTGTTATTTGAAAAAAATTCAGCCAACAAAATCAATCCCGCATCCTCGATCAAAGTTCTCACCTCTTTGGTGGCTCTTGATCAACTCGGCCCAAGCCATCGATTTATCACCACTGCTTATAAGAAAGGTAATGATGTCTGTATTCTGGGGGGAGGAGATCCTTCCATGGTTCAAGAACAAATGTGGCTTTTGTCAGAAAAGTTGTGGGGACATCTCCCGAAAATCAACACATTGTTTTTGGACGATTCTTTGTTTCCTGCCAGCCGAGACTATGCAAAAGATTTTTCGGGCGACTCGCACAGGGCATTTACCGCTCCTGTGGGTGCCCTGTCCATCAATCACAACTCTGTCTCTGTCTATGTTGAGGGACAAGCCCATGGACAAAAACCTGTAGTAAGAATCTCTCCGAGTCTTCCGAGTTTTATCGTTTCAAACCAAAGTCATAGCAAAACTTCCAGTCGAGGAAAAAACATTCACGCTGATATCATCGAAAAAAACCAACAATGGGAAATCAAAGTGTCAGGAAGCATCCAGCCCAATCAATCTTTTACTTTGTACCGCTCCATTGACAAGCCCCTACAATATTTTGGTTCTATGCTTTCACATTATTATCAATTGCACGGAGGAAAAATCGCTCAAGGTTTCTCACCTGGATTGTGTGATCCTCAAAGCGAAAAACTTTTTGAATTTCGTTCCAAACCCTTGTCTCTCATCGTTCATGGAATGAATAAATACAGCAGCAATTTCTATGCAGAAACCTTGGCTCATCATTTGTCCAAAGCACTCTCCCGAGAAAGCGGCATTGAAGCTTTGGCGCAGTGGGCCCAAAAACACATTCCGGAAAGCTCCGAGATGGTGTTGCAAAGCGCTTCTGGACTCTCTAGAGGCACTCGCGTCTCAGCGGCCTTTATGACAGATGTGCTTGCGTACGCGCAGTCCCAGTTTTCCATCTCACCTGAGTGGGTGAGTTCCTTGAGTATTTATGGAGAGGATGGAACGCTCAGGCGTTTTAAAGATCCGCTGCTTCGCAGTAAAGTGCGTGCCAAATCCGGAAGTCTCCAAGATGTGGTTTCACTTGTGGGAATCATAGACAGCCCCAAACATGGAGAAGTCAATTTTGCCATGCTTTTTATGCAGGGAAAAAAGGCCACCTGGGAAATCCAACAGCTGGAGGAGCTGATTTTACGGGCGATGATGTAAGATCGTTATAGATCTTTCCTTTTTTAAGTCCCTAAAAACACAAAAAATTTCTGAGAAAATCTGGTGATCAAAGAATTTATGATACAATTGTGGCTTATGAAGCATGCCGCGCTTTCTCCTTCCAAGGGTTTTTCTTTGATTGAATTGATGGTCACCGTAGTGATCATTGGAATTTTATCTGCCATCGCCATTCCGACCTATTCAAACTACATTCGAAAAGCTCGAACTTCAGAAGTATATGCCAACCTCAACACGATTGCGCAGCTTGAAGAAGCTTATTTTACTGAAGTTAATGAATACATCACAACCACAGCCAATCCCGCAACTGTTCCTAGCGATGCAGACACTTCGGGAGCGCTGTCTTTTATCATTAACAATTCAACCACGTCTTGGAACAATCTGGGCTCGGTTCTGCCCAACAATACCAATGTTCGTTTTTCTTACCGCGCCTTTGCCGGCCGATTTGATGGATCTTCTAACCCTGATACCTCTGGAACTTTTGTCGATTATTCAGCCGACCTTCCTCTAGACACGATGGCTACTACCGGCGGAGAATTATGTGACAATTTGGCTGGTTTTAGTCCTCAAGACTGGGGCGTGACAGCGTCTCCACTCTCTAACTGGTTTGTCGTGGTCGCGGTAGGAAATCAAATTTCTGATAATACCTGCTCGCTCTTTGCGAAAGTGGTCGATCAACCTGAACTGATTCGGATTCAAGAATTGCAATAGCTGGGCCTTCGCTTCCTAGTAAAAAACTCCGACGTCATCATCTATTGCTTATTTCAGATCTATATAGCCTTTTTTGATCAAGAAGAAGATCACTTTTGAAGTCTCAAGATCCGATAAAGTGCTCTGATCCAAAACCTCTTGCGTATTGCCGCTGGCAATCACAATCTGCAAAATGTCCAAAACCCTTGGATGCAATTTAGACAGAGGACTTGCTGGATTTTTCTTCAAACTGAGCTTTTGCTCAGGCTTGGGAAGTACTTTTCGAATTTTTTTGAGCTCATCGTATTGTCGAAAGCCTTCCATGAGTACACTCTCAATAGAATCTTCAATGGGCTTTTGTACTTCTTGATCAAATTTTTCATCACTTTCTTCCAAAGGATGAAATACAAAACTGCCTTTTTTCCAAGTAATGAGCCTGTAAATGGCTTTCTTGCCTTGCGCTGCGCCCACAGAGGCAGAGCGAAGTGAGCCTTTGAGAATCAATACCTCGCCTGTTTGATTGTTTTGTTTGTTTGTCAGCTCAACGTATCCTGTTTTTTTGTTCTGATCGATATTTTGCAACAAGTCAGCAAAGCTCATCGCTGCAAGGTCTCCAGACAGCGCTTTGCCTTTGATTTGACTCACTTCGGAATGCTCATCTTGGTATTCGGGAACAGAAAAATCAACCTGCTGTGGATCTCCAGTAAGATCAATCTCTAGATCGTCCTCCGAAGGAGCTTGAGACTCTTCATCGCTATCATCCAAAGACAACTGTCCCAGAGAATCCTCTCCATCATCTTCCGAATCCAAATCAATTTCTATCTCAGAGTCTGAAGAGTCATCCCCTAGACCTTCTTCATCCAAGTCCAAGCTGGGTTCTTGATCTAGAGAGTGTTCTTGAGAAAGTCCCAATCCCGAATCTTCGTCGATATCCTCGGATATAGATTCACTGTCACCTTCACTCATGGTCTCATCTAGACTCAAACTCGGATCCGAAGGAGGGTCTCCATCAGGCTCGGAGGCTTCGTACACAACAGAAGGCTCATATTCTACAATCGGTGCGTCATCGTCATCCTCTTCAACATCATCAGTATCAACACGTATTTGATCTTCTTCCAAAGCTTCATCCAAGCTGATTTCTTGAACTGGTTTTTGTCTGGGATTGGTCCCCGTAGGTTCTTCTGATTCATCCAAATCAATCGCCGTGGGCGCATCCACTGCAATCTCCTCTTTCTTAGATCGCTTGATCAAGACCTGAATCACGCTCGCGCCCACCTTGACACTGTCTGTGTCTTGGAGGGCAACTTCAGAAATTTTTTTCTTATTTACGAAGGACCCGTTGGTGGATCCCAAATCTCTCGCGATGACCGCATCTTTTCGAACCACAATTGTAAGGTGTTTTCTAGAGATTTTTTTCTCCCCCAAAAACACATCACACTCCTCACTACGACCTAGGGTCAGCTCTCGAGGAGGAGTCAATTTGATTTCTACGCCTTCATTCTCTCCCTCGAGAAATACCAGCATCACTTCAGATACACTCATATTGCTTTATTCTTTTTATGCAAGACGCACTTTATTCTATGTACTTCGTGCTAGGAGCTTGCTTTCCTTCTTCTTAAACGCTCTACCTTGGTTTGGCAAAAAATTCGAGTGATTTTCAGATCTTTTAAGGCCTTTGAGCCAAATTCTACTCAGATTCTAGAACCACCTCACACAAAGTCTGACCCACCTGAATCAGGTCTCCCACTTTGATTTCAGATTGTGAAATCTTTTTTTTGTTCACGTAGGTTCCATTGGTGGAGTTCATATCCTTAATCGTCATTTTTCTATTGGAATCAATGGTAATGATCGCATGTGTTCGAGATACATCTGTATCTTTCAGAACAAAATTTGCATTTGACCTTCCAATGATGACTTCTTCTCGATCAAAATATAGTTCTTTACCTCGGTCCAAACCCTGACGCACAAGTAAGCCATAGGGGTATTTTGCCTTTTTGGATTTTTTAACTTCTTTGAGAGAGGGATTTGAAAGGTCCCATTTTGAAAATTGGCTAAGCTCCTCATTGATCATTGCATTGATATCGGCTTTGGATTCTTCTCCAGAATCCTCGCGACCAGAAAGGTTCTTTTCCTTAAAAAATTTCAAATTTTCCACGATATTGACTCGAATTTTAGAAAAGCCAATCTCAATCATATCTAGGTTATTGAGTGTTGACTCACGAACCTTCTGGCCATTGAGAATGATTCCATTGGTGGAATTCTCATCAACAACTTTGGCAACTTTACCCTCAATTTCAAAACAGGCATGGATGGAAGAGACTTTCTTGTCCGTCATGACAAAATCAGCCCGGCTACGACCCAAAAAAAACGGACTACGATCAAGTTCAACCGTGTACCCGTGGTCCACGCCTTCAACAACGGTCAAGGTCACACGGATTTCGAACTCAGCCATTGTACTCGACGCCTACGAAAACAATCGAGACTCTTCCTACTTTGATTCGATCATCGGGATTGAGTTTTTTACTTTTGATGCGTTTTCCGTTGACGTAGGTTCCATTGGCCGAAGCCAAATCTGTTACAGTCACTTCCCCATTTGCAGCTAGGTCCAATTGCGCATGTCTCTTGGACACACTTCGATCATTGAGAATCAAATCCACGTTTTCACGCCCAATGATAACTGTCTCTTTGACAAACTTGAGTTTGACCTGTTTCTCCGCACTGACAATAACGCGAAGTTTCATGCACTGCTTTTCGTCCTCGATTTTGGCCTGGGTCTTTGCAGGCTGTTTGGAACTCGGAGCTTCCCAATCTTCCTTGAAAAATTCTTCTTCCAAGAGATTGACCATTCCCCCTTTTACACCCTCGACAATTTTTTTCTGCTTGAGCAAAAACTCAGACTGTTTTGGATCCAATTCAATCATAAAACCCGTTTCCCCCAATCGGACTTCCTGTTCAACCTGGATCTTTTGATCGACCACAGGTTGATCCCCCACATAGGTGCCATTCATACTTCCCAAATCTACAACATGAAATACACCTCTTCGATAATCCACTGCTGTGTGCTGAGACGACACATTGGGATCTCTGACAAGAATATCTCCCTTTTTCCTCCCGATTACGGTTCTCGTATAAAGCAAAGGAAACTGCCGACCTTTTTCACTGCCGGACGTAAAGGTCAAAATTGCTCCTAGATGTTTCGGGAGTTTGTATTTTTTTTCCGCTTTTTCCATCGCTATGCCGGGAGAGCAATAGACCTTTCTTACTTGAGCTTTATGCTCTTATGGGATGATGGCCAAGAGCTTACTTTATCATTGTATATAAAAAATTGTCAAAATGCTTCCTTTGACTTCTGGAGATTTTCGAGGTTTAAAGACCCTCGTGAAAAATTTTCAGATCTCAATACTTGTACTTCTTTTCTTATCGGTATTCTGCGCCGCCTGTCAGGTGACAGATCCATCTAAAATAGACAATGATAAGGAGCTTTTTGCTCAGGCCGAGAATTTTAGAAACCACAAACGACTTGACGATGCCATTTCTTTTTACAAGGAAATCACACAATCCTACCCTGAAAGTCCCTACGTAATTGAAAGTCAGTTGGCCATCGCCAACGCCTATTTTGATCTAAAAAAATACTTTGAAGCAGAAACGCACTATTTGAGTTTTCAAAGTTTACACCCCAACCACGAAAAAAATCGTTTCGTTCAAAAACAAATTGGACTGAGTCGCTACCATCGATCGCCTCGGGCCGTAACAAAGGACCAAACTCAAACTCGAAGGGCGCTGGAAAGTTTCACACGTTTAACAAATAAATGGCCCAGCAGCGAGGAGGCTCAAGAGATCAAACCTTTTTTGGAAAAAACGCAGCGCAAGCTGGATCTATACGAATATAAGATAGCACGATTTTATTTTCGCCAAAGGGAGTACGGCGCCACGCTCAAACGCCTGGAGAAACTCAAAGAAGAAGCAGAGTCTCTGGAAGTCAGAACCAAAGCCTGGTTTCTACTCGGGAAAACCCACAAAAAAATGAAACACTATGAGCTGGCGCAAAAGGCTTTTGAAACCGTTGCGTATCAGGACAAATATCCAAAATTAAAACACAAAGCCGAAAAACACATAAAAAAGCTCGAAAGAAAAAGCAAAAAACCCTAGGGCCTAGGGGCCTAAAAAAAGGATTCTAAGATTAGAACTGTCACCGTCTGTATTGCGGACCATACAGTTGATCCATTCTCCCTCCTGATACTTTTGTTTCTCAAGTCTTACAATGAGGGGGATGCGCTTGTCTTGAAAGGCTTCAAGGCGAACTTGAGTATAAGGCAAAACAAAAGAAAATTTTTCCTGTATTTGTGGCTCAATGAAAAATGTTTGTGCATGCCGGCTCTTATTGACGAGATGAAGCTCAAATACATTTTGAATGTAGTCAGCATCGATCGTAAAAGGTGCGGAAGTTGCTCGAAGCATATTCGACTCAAAACTTTGTCGATCCTTTACCCCGAGAAAAAATACACTCATGCCCACGAGCATGAGAATACTATAAACATAGACACGTGGACGCATGATTTTTGTTTTCTGCCCCCAAAGACCATGAAGAGAATCATATCGAATCAAGCCTTTGGATTTTCCAGATTTTTCCATGATCTCATCGCAAGCATCAATACAGTTCGCACATCCCACACACTCTAACTGCAGCCCATTTCGAATGTCGATTCCTGTTGGACACACTTCAACACATCGATAGCAGTCGATACAATCTCCTGTCACTTTGCCTTTTTTACCTCTAGGTTCGCCTCTATTTTCATCATAGCCAATGACAATCGTGTCATCATCAGTGAGTGCTGACTGCAGGCGCCCATAGGGACATAAAATGACGCAAACTTGTTCTCGAAACCAAGCAAAATCAAACATAAAAAGTGCAAACAAAAGAAGGATCCAAAAAAGCATCACCGGATGAGAGGAAAGCCCTTGATTGATCAGATCAGAGAAATATTGCAAGGGGACAAAATAATATACGGTCACGATAGAGAGAAATATTGAAAGCAAAACGTAGACAAGAAATTTTAGGCCTGTTCGAATCAAAGCAGATTCACCGCGAGATTGTCGTTTTCTTTGCGCAGACTTTGAACCGTCAATCCACCTCTCAACTTTTCTATATATGCCTTCAAGAAGCAAAGTTTGGGGGCAAAGCCAGCCACACCAAATTCTTCCAAACACCGCTGTCACAAAGAAAAGCAAAAAAGCGAGGCCCGTAAGAATAAAAAAAACAAGGTACACGTCCTGCGCATTGAAATCGAAAGAAAACAAGGTAAATTGCCTCTTCTCTATATACAAAAAGAAAAGCCTCTCCCCACCCC
>JAGRAX010000048.1 GCA_020434365.1 Bdellovibrionales bacterium | reverse complement strand
CAGTTTCCATTCTTGATGTTCAGATTTTTCAATTTCTATTTTTTTATTTCCGATTGTGAACATGATTTTTTTCATGTTTTGGAATTCCGAAGGAAGCAAATCATCGTTTCGGATATTTTCTATATCTTCTACAAAAGCTTCTTTAGGGTCTCCTTCGCCAATTGAAAATTGAACTTTTTTCGGATGATGTTTTTCCAGATAGAAAAGCTTTCCCTTTTTGTAAAAGGAAACCGTCTCACTAGGTTTTTTATCTTTTGCCTCTAAGTTGATTTCCAGAATTTTTTCTGAATTTCTAAGAGTTAAAGGATCTACGTAGTTTTCGATACTCATGGTTTTGATGGCCTCGAGAATGTTTCTCACGCGGCGAGGGTTGGCCAAATCTTTGAAAGGTTCTTTGACTAGCCATCTGTTTTTCTCATAAGACAAAGAAATCTTTTGATTTTGCATATCAATACTCAGTGATTGAAGATCATTTGCATCGAGTTGGGAAATGTTTTTATCAATATATGTAGAAGCATTTTGAAATATCAAGTCTTTTTGACTTGCTCGAATTCGATATGCTTGGTTCCAGTCGTCTCTTTGAAGGTAAAAAGAATCTTTTGTATCCTTCGACGATCCTTCTCCAAGTATCAGGCGAACCTGTTTCTCAGATTCTCCTTTTCCAGATTGGATCAGCAATGTGTGAATGGGTCGGTCTAGGCCAAAATTTTTGCGATCTTTTTCATCATCTAAAGAAATCACTTCTTCTACAAGCAGGGCATTGATATTTCGAAGTAGCGTATCTACAGCGGATGGATCCACTACGACATCATGGGGAGATTTCATTTCCCAGGCTTGAGTCGCAGATCTTTCCAATCTAAGCCCAAAAGAATTCTCAATACGAGAAACAGAAGCTAGATCCTTGATTCGAAATACATGTTTATGTTTCCAAACCGAGGCCTTTTCAAGAAGAAGAGGCTGTAAGGATTTTTCTCCCAAGACAATTTTGTTTTGCGCGCTACTGATAAAATATACAAAATCATCCGAAGGGTTACTGCGTCCCATTTTAATCACAGTCGGCAATCCTTTTGATTGCGAGGAAAAAATTTTCACTTCTAGGAGTGGTGGGTCAAGGTCGTATTGTTTTTCTTTTTGTAGAGTTTCTTGAATGATTTTTTCATAGCTCAAATCTACCAAGTCAGATATCAAACCTTCGACCTTTTCTTGGTCTGCTAAACTTTCAAAGGGCTTTGTAATTTTCCAATCTGGAACATGATCTAGCTCCCTGTCTGTTGCGATAAAAATTGGATTTGAGTCTTTGGCAATAGATTCCGGGCTTCTGCGTTCAAGTATCAGAGAACCATAGCGATTGGTAAACTCGATTTTTTGAATGTCTTCGGCTTTTATGGGTAGAAGCTTTTTGGACTGCTCGCTTTTGATAGACTCTTTTTCTTCGTGTTCTCTGTGTAAGGACACAGCCAATGCCAAGCCTGTGAGTACGACAAAGGCAACAACAATTTTTGTCCACTCTCGTTTCATATCTTTTGCTCCTTATCCTCTTCGTTTTCGGTACCACCAAAGGTTGATTCCAAAAATCAAAACGATCATAGGAATACCAATCACCGCGATATAAAAAATCATATTGGATTGTTTTTCTGTCAAATCAATGGCAGAGGTTTTGATGGTTTTGGGTCGAATCGAGATTTGTTCTACCTCTCCTACTGTCCAGTTGAGCATGTTCAGAAAAAGGTCATAGTTCGCGCCAAAGGAAGAAACCATGCGATTTGAAATAAAGTCGGAGTCCCCCACAACAATCAGCTGGGATTTTCCTTCGCTTTCCAATTCTTTTTCAGTCGCAATAGCAAAGGTGACAGGGCCATCAATGTCTTCGGGGTTGAGTTCAACGACATTTTCTCTAAAAGTTTTATCAATGTTTTTCTCTGCCCAGCTGTTTTCACCCTCTGCACTTTTGATCAAATGGTAGTAGGTGCCCTCAAAACTTAAGTTTGGAAACACAGACCGAACCACTTCAAAGACCGTTGTGGATTTTTTTAGAGGATCAACAATTGGATGATCTCCATATCGCTGCGCGCGCACGCTGAGATCAGTTTGTTCTCCCTTGAACATGACATAGTGCTTTTCCAAAATAATATCGCGTCCGATTTTTGCTCCCCAGCGCTGCAAAAAATCTTCTAGACCTGTAGGCAAGACTTCCATGGTTCCACGATGTGTTCTGGGGTCTGGCAAATTGGGATCTAAGAGAGCAATGATTTTTCCCCCTTCTGTGAGATAAGACTCTAAACTTGCCACTTCATTGAGTGTAAAAGCTTGAACAGGTCCAGCAATGACTAAAGTTTTGCAACTCTCCGGAACGCCTGCGGTAAGAATCTCAAGAGCATTTGTGCTGTAGCCTTCGTTTTCAATTCCGATTTTTATGCCTGAAATGCCTCTTTCGCTATCCTCGGGAGCGTCGAGTCTCTGTTCTCCATGGTTTTGGGTAAAGCAAATTTCCGGAGAATCAGTGCGGGTGACTTTAATAATGGCTTGGGTAATGGCCTGTTCAGAAATTTCTTTTGTGACATGGCGCTGATCACCACGGCTGATAACAATGTCTCCGTCTGCATTTTGATACTCGAGTGTACGTTTGTTGTCTCTGTCTGGATCAACGAATTCGATTTCTATAAAATTTGATTTGGCTTTGTATCTCTCGAATAAGGTCCTGGCAATTTGCTTGCTTTCATTGCGTTCATCAAAAAAAGCTGTGATCAAAATTTTTTCATCGAGTTTGGAAAGAATGTTTTGAGATTGATCTGTAAGAACATTGATTTGATTTTCTGTGAGGTCAAAGCGCTGATGAAAATCCTGAGAAGCAATGTTGAGAACAATCAAAATGGCAATGACAATGCCTGCATAAATTCCATGGGCCAAGCCAAAGCGCAAAGAACGTTTCTTCAAAAGATCCTTGGAAATACCTCCCCGAATAAAAGTATGTACCGCAAAACTAAGGATGAGGAGAACTCCTGTGATCAAAAGCCCAATAAAAAATATACTATCTGATTGAGTGAGAACTTGTGTCAGAAGGCCATAAAATACAAAAATAGCTCCTGTGATTCCAAAACACTGAAACAAAACATTCATGACTTACCTCCACCCTCTAGACTGGCACGACTTTACAGTTAAAAACGTAAACAAAAGGACAATTGAAACAAAATAAACAATGTCTCGTGTATCAATGAGTCCCAACAAAAAATTCTGCAAATGCTCTGTGACAGAGAGGTATTTGATGATTCCATACAGAAAGCTATCTTCGCCCAAAGGCAAAAAATTGATGATGAACATAAAAAGCAAAATGACAAAAGTCACAACGGCCGCAATGATTTGATTTTCGGTGAGGCTTGAGGCAAAGAGTCCAATTGAGACCCCCGCGGCAACAAAGAGAAAGACTCCTAGGTATCCAGAAGCCACAGGGCCGAACTCTGGTCCCGAAAAATAAAATAAAAAGCCTTGATACACCATGGTAGGAACCACCAAAGCCATGACAAAAATAAAGGAGCCCAAAAATTTACCCCATACAACTTGGCCTAAGGTCATGGGAGAGGTCATGAGCAGTTCATCTGTTTTTTGCTTGGTTTCTTCTGCAAAGCTTCTCATCATAATGAGAGGCAGAATGAAGAGAAAAATAAAGACCATATTATAGAGAGAGGGTGCGATGACCTCCATGTTCAAGTTGAGATTGGCCATCATCCCAGGGTTTTGTGTCATGCGGACGATGTTTTTGAGATAGGTGTACTTTTGACTGAAAAAGACCAAACGCGTGTAGAAAAAATATCCAGAGATCGTGAGGTAAATCATCATCACGACATAGGCGATTGGGGAAATAAAATACTGCTTGAGTTCTTTTTGGATGATGGACCAGGTGTTGGTGACAAAATTCATGTTATCTTTCTCCTTACACTATTGTTCATCTTTGGTGATGATGTCGATAAAGACTTCTTCCAGAGATCTTTCGGCGGTGAGTTCTTCGATGCTTCCTTCTGTGACCACTTTCCCTCGATTGATGATGGTGGCTCGATTGCATACCATGGTCACTTCCGGCAAGATATGCGTGGACAAAATAATGGTGTGATCATTGGCCAGTTCTTGAATCATGGCTCGAATTTCTCTGATCTGCTTGGGATCCAAACCTACAGTAGGCTCATCCAAAATCAAAACGTCAGGTTTGTTGATGATGGCCTGAGCAAGACCCACACGTTGCCTAAATCCTTTGGACAGATTGGCAATGAGTCTCTTTGAAACTTCTTGAAGGCCACATTTCTCAATGGCCCAAGCTAAGGATTCTTTTCTTAGATTTTTGGGAACCATTTTAAATTTCATCACAAAACCAAGATAAGACTCTACGGTGAGGTCTGTATATAAAGGAGGCGTTTCAGGCAGATACCCGATGCGACGTTTGACTTCTAATGGGCTTTCCAAAATATCAAAACCTGATAGCACCGCAGTTCCAGAGCTGGGAGGCAGCACACCTGTGAGCATTCTCATGGTGGTGGTTTTGCCCGCACCATTTGGACCTAAAAATCCTAGAATCTCTCCACGTTCGACTTTAAAAGAAACTCCCTTGACGGCCTGATGTTCACCATATTGTTTACACAAATTCAGAACTTCGATCATGTTTACCCCTTTACTCGCTGGCACCGTAGCCAATTTGGTCTGAAATTATGGTGCAATATCGAGTTACTTGCAAAAAAATCAATGCCTTTCTCGTGCATTGCAAGAATTTCGAGTTATACTCTATCACAGAGAAAATGCATTTTTTTTACACGCTAGTATAATTTTATGTCAACTCCGTCCAAACCGATTCAAAAGAAGAAGAAAAAAACACTTCCTCCCACTTTTCCGAGTGTATCGCCCTCGAATCTTAAGGCCATAAGCATGTTTCGAGGCCTGGGGGCTGATGAGCTCAAGATCTTGGACGGTCATGTACGCAGAGCCAGTGCAAAAGCCGGAGAGACCATCATTGAGCTTCCAGATCGAGAAGATACCTTCAGTTATTTTTTCTTCATCGCTATGGGTCAAGTACAAGTTCAGGGACTTGACGAGGAGTCCAAACCACAGACCTTGAATTTTCTCCGAAAAGGAGATTTTTTTGTGGATAAGTCTTTCGAATGGAATCGACAGATTGCAACAAAAATTGTTGCCATCACAGACAGTGAGCTGTTGCTGTTGCCAAAAGAATATCTCAAGGAAATCAGCGTGAAGGTGCCTGAAATTCAAGGTAGCCTCAGGCAAGTCGGCGAACTTGTGGACTATCGAAACCGCATTTATCGAGAGGACAGCAACTCTCGTTCGGTCTTAGATTTTTTGGTGGAAACGGGTTTGACGCAGGCTTCTCGAGTCAAAATTACGCAGCTCGACAAATGCATTGCCTGCAACACCTGCTACGAGGCCTGCGAGGAGAGGCATGGCTTTCAACGCTTGTCCCGAGGCTACGCAAAGTTTGGGGTGTTGGATTTCGCAAAGAGCTGCTTAACTTGCTTTTATCCGACCTGCATCCCGGCTTGCCCAGTAGATAGCATTTCATTCAATCGCAGCAACGGAGAAGTTGAGATTATGGACAGCTGCATTGGCTGCACCACCTGCGCGAAGGCTTGTCAATACGGCGCAATCACCATTCACAAATCTACACCCGAAGAAAAAAGATTTTCCAGGTTCTACAGTCCAGATAAGAAGATCCGTCCCAAATTTGTCGCGGACAAATGCAATCACTGTGATGGCTTTGATGATATGGCTTGCATCACAAATTGCCCAACAGATGCCATCATTGAAATCGAGGCCGCAGACCTTTTGGACAACCCCAGAATTTTTGGGATTGGAAAGGAAGCTCGAGAAGTACTGCCCTCCTTGATGACGCCAAGCCCTTGGGCTGCGAGATTTAATTCTTTTTATATTTTTGTGGCCATGGCCAGCACCTTGCTTCTGGGTTTTGAAGTTTTTGCGATGAAAAAAATGCCCGAGCTGTCATTTCTATATAGCTTGCAGGCCTATGGTTTGATTCCTCTGGATTTTGATCTGAGGCTGGTTCGGGGATCACAGCTCTGTATTTTTATGGGGAACATTGGTTTTGGATTGATTTTGCTCGCTATGATCTATCCCGTGCGCAAGGCTATGCCGAGGCTGTTCAAGTACATGGGAAAAAAACCCAGGTGGCTCGATTTTCATAACTTTTGTGGATACATGGGTACGCTTTTGGTTTCTTTTCATACGGGCTTTGAGTTTTCTCTTCAGGGGTCGACCATTGGATATTTTGCTCTTTTGGGTGTGATGCTCAGCGGTTTTTTGGGTCGTTTTTTGTATCAAATGATTCCGCGTGGCGTTGCGGGGACGGAGCTTCAGCTCAAAGATATTGAAAAAGAAGACCAGGAAATCACCAAAAAACTAGAAAGACTGCTTCGAGACTCTAAAGAACAAAAAGATCAAATTCGAAGCACCTTGGAAAAAATTTCTACGAAAAGACCTGAACAGGCCACGCTTTTTAAAATGTTTCTTTCTTTTTTGATGACCAAATCACACATTCGAAAACTCCAACGCCAACTTCGAAAGAGCAAAAGCATCTCCAAAGAAGACATTGGGCAGGTGGGTATGCTGCTTCATGAAAAAATTCGCTTGGCTCGAAATGTGGCTTATCTGGATTTTTCTTATCGACTTTTTGAAAAATGGCAATTTATCCATCGGCCTTTTGCCTACATTATGGGAACTTTTGCCATTTTTCACATTCTGTATAATTTGATTTGGTTCAATTGGTAGAAAGCTTCTTTTTTCTGCTCTTGGTCCTATTTTTTCGTGACCAATAGGTTGATTGTCTCCATAATGTGGGGTTGGACGATAGAGAGCCTAAGTTTGTGAAATCATTTTGGATGACATTGTGTTTGGTCGGAATTTTATCCCCGGCCGCGTGGGGGCAATTTGGCCTTTCGAATCTGGTAAGTCCAGGAGAGCTCTCATCTCCTCATAAAAGCCTTGAAGGCATCAAAAACTGCACGCAGTGTCACTCGACCGGTAGTGGGGTGCCAGATCAAAAGTGCTTGGATTGTCATAAGGATATTGATGAGCAGTTGAAAACAAGCCAAGGCTATCATGCTCGTTTGATTGGCGATTGCGCGACTTGCCACTCTGAGCACAAGGGAAAAAGTTATGATTTGATGGGCCTTAAGCGAATGGATTTCGATCATACCGATACCGGATGGCCTTTGACCGGGGCACATGACGAGGTCAAATGTGAGGCCTGTCATAAGAAAAAAAGAGAGAGCGGGAGTCCGAGTTATTTGGGTTTAGATACGCAATGCCAATCTTGTCACCAAGACATTCACCGAGGACGGAGCGCGCAGCAAAAAAAATGCGAACGCTGTCACAGCACGGGTCAATGGAAACCCATTCGAGATCGAATCAATTTTGATCACAACCAAGAGACTCGATATCGTTTGACAGGTTCTCACCGCAGTGTCGATTGTTACGCCTGCCATACCAAAAAAAATTGGGCGCCGTATCTTTTTGAGCAGTGCACCGATTGTCATAAGGATCCTCATCGAGGTCAATTTGGAACGAGCTGTACCAAGTGTCACAACACCAACAGTTGGGGTAAAAGCAGAAAAAAAGTCGGGGGCGAGGCCTTTGATCATAGCAAGACGCGTTTTCCCTTGCGAGGTCAACATCGATCTGTACCTTGTGTAAATTGTCACGGACCCGTGATCGGAAAAATGGAAAACTTTGATCAATGCAGCGGATGTCACAACAATCCTCACGGCACACAATTTCAAAATTTGTGGACCCCCAAAGACTGTACAAGTTGTCACCAGGAACAGTCATGGACGCGCTTGGACTTTAGTCACAACAAGGATGCAAGATATGAACTTCAGGGGAAGCATTTGGAAGTTCCCTGCCAGCAATGTCACTACGACAGAAAATATCGCTGGCTCAGTGGCACGCCCGACTGTGGAACCTGTCACGAGGATGTTCACCGAGGACAATTTTCAGATCGACCTTGTATGAGCTGTCATGATTTTGAAGGCTTTGCGAAAAAGAAATTTGATCACAGCAAAACGCGCTTTCCGCTCGTAGGCAAGCATCAAAAGGTACAATGTTCCAGCTGTCACTTGCAAGGTAGATATGCGGGCATCGGAACCGACTGTCAGAATTGTCATAATGATTTTCATGATGGAGAACTGGGACAAGCATGCAAGCGCTGCCATGCTCCCACGGCTTTCAATGATATCGAATTTGATCACAATCGAAGCTCCAGATTCAAAATCGATGGGGCGCATGAAAAGAACCTGTGCAATCAATGCCATTGGAACAACAAATACAAGTTGGGCAAATTTGATTGTGGAACCTGTCACCGAGATGTTCATCAAGGCAGTTTCGGAACCGGATGTGCGCGTTGTCACACGACCACAGAGTTTGAGCGTTCGGAAGGCTATCACGATTTTGGCGATTTTTCTCTTGGGGGCGTGCATGACCAGCTCGAATGTGATCAATGCCACAGTCCGACCAAAGCGGTTCGAGTCTTAGAAAAGCAGTGTGGTTCTTGTCACAGAGATCCTCATATGAACTCTCTTTCAGATCGATGTATAGACTGTCATCGTCAGACCAGTTGGCTTCCGAGTACTTTTCAACACAATCAGACGGGTTTTGAGCTTTCTGGCGCGCACAGGTTTTTAGAATGTAGCGATTGTCATTACAGTCGCGTATTTGGGGGTCTTCCCCAGGAGTGTTACTTCTGTCATTTTAAAGATTTCAATCCGAGTTTGCCTGCGCATGCGGGAGGATCTACAACTTGTGATAGTTGTCACTATACCTTTGGATTTAGACCCACAAAATGATGAAGCAGCACACATATGCCTTGTTGAAAATGCTGGGAATTTTTGCTTTGTTTTTTCCTGCAACGCTGAAGGCTGTGGAACTCAAAGGCGGCATGCATGCTGGATTTTGGTATTTGAAAAACAATGTTGATCAATCTGAAAATTATCTTTCACAAGATGGTTATGGAAACTCTTACGTTCAAGGTCAATATACACTGCTCAATCTTCGTTTGAAAATGGATGTTCTTGATCTGACTGAAAGCGAAAGCCAAAAAAAAACAAACCTTCACTTTAAAACCCGAGCTCTCATCAATCCCTTTGAACATCAATACTCTTTGGCTGTTCCTGATCGGTATCGATTTCAGGTAGACACTGCGGCCATAGAGTTTGAAAATCTTGCGCGGAACTTTGACTTATGGCTCGGAAGACAAATCATAGAGGAAATGGGAGGCATCGGCGTTGACGGGCTCAAAGCTTTGGTCGAGCTTCAATCGGATCTTCATCTGGGAATCTATGGAGGTCTGGGCAACGATCTGAGAAATTTAACCGGATACATAGGACCCAACTACAGACTCAATCCCGTGTCCTTGGATTTTTTGGCTGGAGGGATGTATGTGAGTTTCAGGTCTTCCAAACTCCAGGCTGATCTAGGGATCAATTCTCTTTTTTATGAAAACAAATTAGATCGAGTCAATTTGTTTGCGTCTTCAATGTACAGACTGTCGGGTCAAGTCAACCTAAGTGGTTTGTTGGATCTGGGTGTAGCAGGTGATCAAGGCCTCAGTCGCGCGCATATGTATGTTACGTATTATCCCACCTCATCGATTACACTGAAGTCTGGGTACATACGCTATCGTTCTTTGTATTTTTCACAATCAGATCAATCTGGAATTCCGGTGCCTTCGAACATCAACTCGAGTTTTACCTTTCCCAATGAAACCGATACAAGCGCATATAATATTTTTAGACAAGAAGTTCGTTATCGCATTGAGCGAGATTCGGTTTTTGGATCTATCGAATACGCCAAGCGTAGTTTCGATGATGCCCAGAGGTTTCGATACAGTGTGGGATATCATCACCCAAAACTGTTTCAAGACTTTGTAGATCTAAGAACACAAGTGGATATCATCGATAACTATCGAGGGTTTAATACCTCATATTCTCTGACCTTGGGGAAAGATTTTATGGATGATCAGCTTCGCGTGGAAACTCGAGGCATTTTTTATGCCAATGAAAGAGATGGATTTGTCAACGGAAGCTTTGATCAAAGCAAAGATCAAATTGAAAAAGAAGCCACAGGGCAGATTACTTTTTTGTATATGCCCCAAGCAAAACTACATTGGTCTCTCAGTTATGCCTTTCATCGAGAGGTCGATGTTGAAAACGACGCCCAAAATGTCAACCTTCATGACATCTACATTTCCAGCAACATACGATTTTGATTGTTTTACATTTCAATCCATAGATAAACTAAAAATACAGACTTAAGAGACCAAAGAATAGTTCGGGGCCAGTTGGTTCTGACGAGTTTTTGGATTGAGGTTTCATCAAATCCACGCTCAAGTTTTTGATGAAGTGGAACGCTGAGAAAAAAAGTGCATCCCCAAATCAGTCCAATACAAAGCAGTATAAATCCGTAATATATTTTATAAACAAACTGTGGCGTCAGCACCCACAGCGCAATTCCAGAAAAAAGCTCCATGAGCATGGCGGGCATCACAACATAACTGATTCTCCTCGTGTGTTTGTGATGAAAGGAAGCAAAAAGCTTGGGATCTACAAGAGCAAAAGAAGGATAGTGAATGAGCTGAATGATCCATATAACTCCCAGCATGGTAAAGTTTGAAATGATGTGTAGGAAGAAAAATAGACTCATAATTCGCAATATTTTTTCTTGGGAAGCAGAGGACGAAGAACAGCAAACACTCGATAGCCAATTTGCGCAAAAAATTTGATCAAAGGAAAAGATACAAATCTGGCTAGATTTTTATATCGATCAAATTGTTTCCAAATTTCAATGAAGGCATCTACGCCTATTTTAATGTCACCTGTGGGCGTACGAAGATGCATAAGTTTATGAACCCGCTTTGAATCAAGGCCATAAGCGCTGGCATCAAAAGACGGATCACTAATATCCACAAAAGAGAGAATGCTAGCATCATCTATTTTTTTATAATGACGAATTTCTCGACTGCAAAGGTGACAAGCCCCATCAAAAAACAGCACCCAAGTATTTTGTACTTTATCCATCGAGAAAAAAGATTAGCACAAAAATAAGAACATAGGGATCAGTAAAAGAATCCATTTTGAACCATTCATATTCAGACTCATATCAGTTCTCAACCACGATTCTCGGACCTGATAGTTCTGCTGAACATCAACTATAGGAAGCTGCTTCGAAGGTATGTGGCAAACAACAATGCTTGCAAACCCATTCCATTCGTTGATCTCTAGCTTTAATTCGATATTATGCATTTGTACGACCACTTCGAAGCAGTAAAATCTTCGCCCCAATTGTTCTGCTTTTTCCAGCTTGTAATTTCTTCACAAGCAAACTTCTCAAAAGCAATTACTTGGTCACCGTAGATCGATTTACAATATGACAAGATAACATTGTTATCACGAATTTTTGCTCCGGACACTCCATCAGGATCGCTTCTCCATTCATACGTTTCAATATCGTAATACTGATTTACTTTTCCATACCAAAAAGCAACTCTCGGTGAAGTATAATGTTTGGGATTGACGCCATCACCTTCTTCACATTTTTCATCTGTGCCACGCTTCCACCGGGTCTTTTTTACTGTAGCTCTTTTTTTTTCGTTATTTGAATTTTTTTTATTTTCACGCTGTTCGTGTATCTTATTTGAAAGTTCAGTATCGTCTGCGATAGACTCATTTATCAATTTCCATTCTTCCCTAATGCCATCGTATCGATCCAAAGGGATGGGCCATCCAGGCTGTTTGTCTAAGTTCTTTTTCTTTTCTTTTAGTTCTTTGCATTTTTTTAATATCTCGTTAATTCTATTTTTCAACGAATTTGAAGAATCTTTTGACTCGCTAATTTTCTTTAAATTTTCTTCTAAGTTTTGAATCATTCGATCTATATTCTTTTGATCTCTCTGTAGGTCAAGCGGATGAGTGTAGTTTTTGAGAGGTGTTCCCTGTGCCAGCAGTGGTAAAGGACCAAAGAACAAAAAAAATATAACCAAAATTCTAGTTAGCAACATAAATGATCCCCCTTTTAAGCCACAACACAAATTGCTATTGTGTTTTCACAAAGCCAAACTTGATTTGCGGTTGTGTATGAAATACAGGCTCTACCAAAAGTATCGTTTATGATGCCGGAAGTCAAGCCCTTGGAGTAGGGTAAAAAAGAACAAAACACATACAAATGGAGCCCTTGCTTTTCCTCGATCCATACGCCATTGACAGTAAGTTATCTGAATTTATATAAAATAAAGATCGTTTAAGATAAGGCCATGATCCTACTGCTCGCGAGCAGTAGTGACTACTGTTCACAACTCTCAAAAAGATGGATTATTTATATCCCAGATGACTCTTGATTTCATCCATTTATCTGCTTCACACAATCTTTCTTTTACGTGATTATAGTTGTCACCAAACACTGTATATCCAGCTATATTTTGATTTGCCAGTTTTGCACTCTCATGTCTGATACCAATTTTTTTGGTAGATGAATAGTCAAGTATATAAGCGAAAGGAATACTATGTGGAATATCCAAAAGAGTTCCCTTGACGGGTGGATATATCATCCAACCAACGGATTTTCTTTTGGGAGGTTTTTTCTTTTTAAGGAGATCATATAAACCCATTTGAGCTAATACTGATGCTCTATTTAAATTTATACCTGTGCATAGCTCAAATGCCTTAGAAATTCTAGCGCCCCCTGTCCTACAAGCTATCTCATTAAAAAAAAACGTATCTTTGCTATCTGTTACAAAAAACTCCGCATGAAAAGAACAACCGAAGTCTATTTTAGGAAAGTATTCTACTATGCTGTTCGTGATTTTAGAAAGTCTTTTTCCAATTTCGCTATCTATATCAAGCATGATACTTCCCAAACTTTTACCTTCTGAAACACCCAAGCAGCTATTAACATATTCTGATACTCTAGTTTCTACCGGTTTCCCATCTATGATATATCCATCAACATGGTACATTTTTCCCTCTATAAAATTTTCCATCATCATAAAAGCATTTTGGTCAGTACAATTTGAAAAATGATTTTCAAGAAATTCATATAACATACTATCATTATAAATAATTTTTACTCCTTCTGATCCAGTTCCAAATCTGGGCTTTATTACAAAGGGAAATCCATTTTTTTCTTTAAATTTTAATAAGTCTATAGGATTTCTAAGTGCAGAAAACTTCGCTACATTAATTCCAGCTTCGGCAATTTTTTTCTTCATTAGTAATTTGTCTCTATAAACAATTGCCGATTCAGTCTTTTGTCCTGGTATGTTGAGATATTTTCTCAATCTTGCAGCTCGAAGAACATCACATTCGGAAAGTGATATTATCCTATCGAGAGGAAATTTTTTGTGTAAATTTATCACATAGGAAAATAATGCTTCATTAGTATCATAATTTTTTAAAAATGTTTTTGTCTGATAAAATTTTAGGTCACCTTGTTGATTAGGTACCGTAATTAAATGAAAATAATTGCTTTCCCGAGGTATCCAATTGTGTATTGGGTGTACCAATAAATTCTTCTTTGACAAAATGCATATATTCATAGAAAAAAAATAATCATTTCATTTTTATTAAGCAAGTTCATTTTGAAAATTTGTTGACTAATTTAAAATAAAAGATAAAAAAATATCGATTCTGTTCCTAATTTCTTAGGTTTAGATCGTGCTACTCATTTTCGGAGAATGATTCGATATGAGTTTGTGTAAAAAAAAGACATCCAAAAATAATCTTAAAAAGCTCCTAATTGATTCTTTTAACACTAACCACAGTCGGATTGCCTTATGTATCAATGGAAATAGATACTCATATAACGATATTTTTCTGTTAGCGTTAAAAATTTCAAAAGCTCTTAAAAAAGAAAACACGAAAGCCAATAGACCTATAGGGATCTATTCTAACAACAGCTTACTGGCGTATGGATCAATTCTATGCTGTTTGCTTTTGAAAAGGCCCTTTGTTTACTTAGATCCAAACTATCCTACAAAAAGGTTAATTAATATAATAGATCAATGTAGCCCGCAGTACATAATATCCGAATTCCCTACTTTACCGAATTCACTCATTAGAGAGTTTTATGAGCTAAACCCGAAATTTATTGAGGATATCACTGTATACACCGAGATCGCTTCTAGCATAGAAAAATTTTCTGCCAATATTTGTTATATAAAGTTTACATCAGGGAGTTCAGGAGTACCTAAAGGTGTTCCAATTACAACAGAAAATGTTGAGTCTTTTTTATATTCCGCATCGAAGATAATTTTTATCAAAACTAAAGACCGAGTTATACAAACCTTTAATCTGTCTTTTGACCTATCAATAGGTACGATACTACTAACATGGTCAAAAGGTGCATCTTTGTATGTTACTCAGATAAAAGATCTAGCAGATATCACCAACTTTATAAAAAAGAATAAAATTACAATTTGGTTTTCGGTTCCAACTACATTAGGCCTCATTCTCAATGAGAAATATAAAAAAAACAATTTACTTTCGACTCT
>JAGRAX010000047.1 GCA_020434365.1 Bdellovibrionales bacterium | reverse complement strand
CCCCGCCGGGGAAGAAAGGATAACCATAAATCAGGAGTATTTTCGTACATGGCGCTGCGCCCTCCCCGAACGGCGGAGCAGAATGGGGCGACCGACGGGATTCGAACCCGCGACAACTCGGACCACAACCGAGCGCTCTACCAACTGAGCTACGGCCGCCTCAAGGTAATTCTCGAATTGTTTTCTCTATATGTTTATGCTAGCACAGGTCAAGCTTATATCGCCTCTATAGCGTCAAAAATTTACATGAAAATATACAAAACGAGGTTCCGAACGTGTCGTCCAGCCCCCTGAAATTCAAAACCCAGACTGAGCTTTTTAAATTCATCGATGAAAATAACATCGAATTCGTTGACTTGAACTTTACGGATTTGCGTGGCCAATGGCAGCATACGGCCCTTCACGCCTCTGCCTTTGACAATAATACGGCTGAAAACGGCGTCTATTTTGACGGCTCCTCTATCGCAGGCTGGAAAAGCATCGACGAATCCGACATGCTCCTTGTCCCGGATATACGCAAAGCCTGTCTTGATCCGTTCACCGCGCAAGCGACACTCAAAGTTTTCTGTGATGTCAAAGACCCGAAGACGAACGCGCCCTATAGCCGTGACCCACGCCTGATTGCCAGAGCTGCCGAGCATTATATGCGGGAAACAGGCATGGCCGACGCCGCCTATTTCGGGCCGGAAGCCGAATTTTTTATCTTTGAAGACGTTAAAATCGATACGGCTCCGCACCGTACGGGGTTTCAGATTGATTCCGAAGAAGGCGATTATAATTCAGGGCGCGCCTACGATACCGGCAATATGGGGCACCGCCCCGGCATTAAAGGCGGATACCTGCCGGAAAGCCCGCTCGACAGCCTCTCAGACATGCGTGCGGAAATGGTCAGCGTTATGCGCTCAATGGGACTTAGCCTTGAAAAACACCATCATGAAGTCGCCCCCGGACAATGCGAAATCGGCGTGACTTACTCAACGCTGCTCGACAGTGCGGACAATATGCAGATTTACAAATATGCCGTCCGTAACGTTGCGAACAGCTACGGTAAAACGGCGACCTTTATGCCTAAACCCGTTGCGGGCGATAACGGCTCAGGCATGCATTGCCACCAATCGCTATGGAAAGCTGGCAAACCGCTTTTTGCCGGGGATGTCTATGCCGGCCTGTCTGAAAACGCGCTTTATTACATTGGCGGGATCATCAAACACGCCAAGGCTCTCAACGCCTTTACGAATCCGGCAACAAACAGCTATAGACGCCTCGTCCCCGGTTATGAGGCCCCTGTTCTGTTGGCCTATTCCGAGGGCAACCGCTCCGCTGCATGCCGAATCCCGCGCGCGCCGACACCGGCAGGCAAACGTGTTGAGATCCGCTTCCCGGACCCGTCCGCCAATCCTTACCTTGCCTTTGCCGCTATGCTGATGGCCGGACTGGACGGGCTGGAAAACAAAATCCATCCGGGAAATGCTATTGACAAAAATCTGTACGCGCTACCTGAAAAAGACGTGGCGGCAATCCCCTCTCTGTCTTCCTCGCTGCAAGAGGCTTTAGAGGCATTGCGTGCCGATCAGGATTTCCTGAAAAAGGGCAGCGTATTCACTCAGGATACGATCGATGCCTATATTACGCTGAAAGAAGAAGAGCTTGACCGCTACAAAAATGTGATTCACCCGGTCGAATACAAGATGTATTATTCCTCGTAGAAAAATCCGGAACCAACAGAATGCTACTCTTCCGTAGAAAGGCTGTCTGTTTGCAAAGTCAGGTTTTCAACGACGAATTTATAGGTCTGGGTATTACGCGACCACACGAAGAAATCGTCATCCCGCGAAGGCGTCAACAACGTTACAAAATAGTAATAATCACCGGCCCCCATAACGGTAAACCATATTTCATACTTTAAAAGTTCGCTCTCTTCATCAACGGCTTCGTACACGTTGGTTTCGCCGAAGCTGATAGCGTCGTCATAAATAAAGGCATCCTGAGCCTCAATGACATTCCCTGCAACAAGGCTTGTCCCAAGAACCTTGTTTTTAAGCTTGGCAATCTCATCCTCCAGACTTTCCGCAGCGAAATTTGAGACCAACTGGATATTGATTCGCCCATGCAGCGTCCGCTCGTCCTGCTCCCGCTCTCTTTGTTCGCGGGTTTTTTTCCAGTCATCCTTCTGCTTAATCCTTTTTCTCTTTGCACTGCTTCTAATTTCAACCTCAAGACGGTCTATAGAGCGGACCGGTTCTGTTTTTAGTTCCCAAGATGACGGATATTGAAACTCGGCAATATCCAGAATATAGAACGTATTCATATCCTCGGCATCTTCAGTGTCCGGTCTCAGCAGAGTGAACGATTTCATGACCTCGGATTGTATGACTTTTTCATCATCCCAATACTGGGTTGGCAGAAAATACTGCGCAAGAACAGCCCGCTTTCCGTTAATTTCTGCAACGGCCCGTACGACATAGGTCACGTCTTTTTCAACGACAAGGAACAGAGCCTCCACACGCTTATCACTAATAACTTCCATCCCCTGAATCGTATAACCGTTCCGAAGCAGATGCTGAATAAACCACTGCTCCGCTGTTAGCTGATACTCAAGTGCCAGCGCCTCAAGTGTAAACCGGCTGCGTGTATACATCTTCGGCGGCCCGTAAAACACGGCAATCTCGCCCAAAAGCTTATCACTCAACGTATAACTGCTAATCCCTACGTCCTGAGGCTGCTCCCAACCTTCCGGTAATCTGATTTTGTAGGATAAGGCCTCATCGCCCAGAGGCACTTCCTCATGAAGGACCGTCGATGCCTCAAACTCCTCCTGTGGCATCACCTCCCATTTATGTTCCGGCAAGGGCTTTTGGAACTCTTCCAGAATTTTCTGGGCATGTGCGGGAACAGGCAAGACTGTTAAGAAGGCTGCAGAAACAGCAACAACCGTCCATAACCATAAGATTTTTTTTACCATCAAGCTACACCCTCATAAAACATCCAGAAGAAACCCTTCTTTTGTCAGCTTACCATACCAAGGCATCTCTCGTCTAAAAATCTGCCTATAACACTACGCCCTCCAGCTATCATTGCGGCTTTTCCTTATCGGCCTTGCTTTTACGCCGCTTTGCGGATAGGTCTTAAGACTGGGTTTCTACGACAACATGATTATTGGAAAGTAAACGGTACGGCCATGTCTGACCTATTCTCCCCTTCTGAAAAAACCGATACGAACAGCTATGATGCCGATGATATCGAAGTTCTCGAAGGGCTGGAGCCTGTTCGCAAACGCCCCGGTATGTATATTGGGGACACGGGCATTCGAGGATTTCACCATCTTGTATTCGAAGTTGTAGACAACTCGATCGATGAGGCGCTCGCAGGTCATTGCGATAAAGTTACAGTAAGCATTCACGATGATGAATCGATTACGGTGCAAGACAATGGTCGAGGAATTCCCGTAGAAAAACATGCAACCGAAGGCATCTCAGCTGCTGAAGTTGTATTGACCAAACTCCACGCCGGGGGAAAATTTGATGACAACTCCTACAAGGTATCTGGTGGTTTGCACGGCGTAGGGATTTCAGTGGTCAACGCACTTTCCAAATGGCTCAAATTGGAAATTCATCGAGATGGCTTTTCTCACAGTCAGCAATACGAGCGGGGAAAACCTCAGAGTCCCCTAAAAAGAGAGAGTAAATCAACCAAAACGGGAACCATCGTTCATTTCAAACCGGATGATCAAATTTTTGAAGTTACAGAATTCACCTATGATATTCTCTTTAAAAGACTCAGAGAGCTTTCCTTTCTCAATGATGGTGTGAAGATTACATTGATTGATGAGCGCACAGGAAAAAAAGAAGAGTTCAACAATACCGGCGGCATCGAGGCTTTTGTCAAGCACCTCAATCGTGCCAAGAAAATTTTGCATAAACCAGTTTTTGTGAAAGGTGAAAAAAATGACGTGCAAGTCGAAATTGCCTTTCAATATAACGAAGGCTATTCCGAAAACCTCTATACCTTTGTCAACAACGTCAACACGATTGAGGGTGGAACGCATTTGATAGGATTTCGTTCTGCTTTAACTCGGTCTTTAAATCAATACGCTTCCAGCAATAATTTTTTTAAAAATCTAAAATCTACTCCCAGTGGAGATGATGTTCGAGAAGGTTTGACAGCAGTTATCTCTGTCAAAGTTCCTGATCCGCAGTTTGAAGGTCAAACCAAAACCAAACTCGGCAATTCAGAAGTCAAAGGAATCACTGAAGCTGTGGCCAACGAGGGAATCTCAACTTTTTTGATTGAGAATCCAAGAGAAGCCAAACGCATCATTGGAAAAATTGTAGAAGCTGCAAGAGCCAGAGAAGCTGCGCGAAAAGCCAGAGATCTCACGCGAAGAAAATCAGCCTTGGAATTTTCTTCTCTCCCCGGAAAACTGGCAGACTGCCAGCAGAAAGATCCTGCAGCCAGCGAGCTGTATCTTGTTGAGGGGGACTCGGCGGGCGGATCTGCAAAGCAAGGCCGCAATCGTGAAAACCAAGCCATTTTGCCACTGAGAGGAAAAATTCTCAATGTGGAAAAAGCGCGCTTTGACAAAATGCTTCAGTCCAACGAAATTCAAACTTTGGTGTCTTGTTTGGGTGGAGGTATCGGAAAGAATGATTTTGACGTAAATAAAGTTCGTTATCATAAAATCATTTTGATGACCGATGCGGATGTCGATGGCGCGCACATTCGAACCCTTCTATTGACTTTTTTCTATAGACAAATGCCAGAGGTTATTGAAAAAGGGTACCTCTACATTGCGCAACCTCCTCTCTATAAAGTAAAAAAGAAAAAGGTAGAAAAGTACTTAAAAGACGAAAGCGCATTGGAAAAATTCCTCATTGAGGAAATGGCAGGAAAACTAAAAGTTAAACTTGGTGGGAAAAAAGTTATTGAAGGCGGAGTTCTCAAAACTTTGTGTAAAAAAATTCTGGCTTACCGCGATGCTCTAAGCATGCTCAAACCCAAGCAAGACCGACGCGTGGTCGATGCTTTTGTGCTCGGTGCGAACATGAATGTAGAAAAAGATTTTGAAAACAAAACATCTTTGGAAGCGCTTCGAAAACGTGTGCAGGACATTGTCAAAGTTTCTTATCCAGAAATCCATCCTTTAATGTATGAAGTCGAAAAAGATGGTGAGACTTTGCGTTTGAAAGTAACTTCTAGAGATAAAGGCGTGCTCAAAGAAACCGTATTTTCTAGAGATTTTATAGAGTCCAAAGTTTTTGAAAACATACAAAAAAAATCTGTTCCCGTTCAAGAACTCGGAACCGCGCCTTTTGTTTTGATGGATGATGAAGGTCAAGAACATAGGGCAATCAATGTATTTGCATGGATTGCCATTGCTTTAGAAAATGCAAAACACGGTTTGAGTGTTCAAAGATACAAAGGTTTGGGAGAGATGAACCCCGGACAGCTTTGGGAAACGACCATGGACCCAGAAGTGAGAAGTCTGTTGCAAGTAAAAGTCGAGGATGCTGAAAGTGCGAATGAAATTTTTACTGTACTCATGGGAGATCAAGTAGATCCCCGAAGAAACTTCATCGAACAAAACGCCCTGGCCGTAAAAAATCTTGATGTGTAAAGGATAGAGGAATTTCATGAGCAGCACCCAAACCGAGCAAATCGTTCCAAAATCAATTGTCGAGGAGATGCGCTCCGCATATCTCGACTATGCCATGAGCGTTATCGTGGGTCGGGCCCTTCCTGACGTAAGAGATGGCCTCAAACCTGTTCATCGCCGCGTGCTTTATGGCATGTATGAGATGAACAATGTTTATAACAAAGCCTACAAAAAATCAGCGAGAATTGTGGGGGATGTCATGGGGAAATACCATCCTCATGGAGACACAGCCATTTACGATACGATTGTTCGAATGGCCCAAGACTTTTCTCTGCGTGCAACGCTTGTGGATGGACAGGGAAACTTTGGTTCGGTAGATGGGGATGGCGCAGCAGCCATGCGTTACACCGAAATTCGCTTGTCCAAAATTGCGCAGGAACTTCTGTATGACATCGAAAAAGATACGGTAGAGTTTGTTCGCAACTACGATGACACCTTGGATGAACCCGCGCTTTTGCCTTCTCGCGTTCCAACGCTTCTTCTCAATGGAGCTTCGGGAATTGCTGTAGGGATGGCAACCAATATTCCTCCACACAATTTAGGTGAGCTCTGCGAAGGACTGATTACCTTAATCGAGAATCCCGAAACCGAAGTCAAAGACCTGATGAAAATCATCAAAGGTCCCGACTTTCCCACGGCCGGAGAAATTTTTGGTAAAAAAGGCATCGCCGATGCGTATGAAACCGGCAAAGGTAAATTTACAATTCGCGCCCGCGCAACCATTGAACCCATGAAAAAAGGAGACCGTCAACAAATTGTCGTGACGGAAATTCCTTATCAAGTCAACAAAGCCAAACTGATCGAGTCGATTGCGGACCATGTTCGAAATAAAAAAATCGAAGGCATCAGCGATCTTCGAGACGAATCCGATCGTGATGGAATGCGCGTTGTGATTGAGCTCAAAAAAGATTGCACGCCTGCAGTGGTTCTCAACAAGCTCTATACAATGACACAAATGCAGACCTCCTTTGGTGTGATCATGTTGGCGCTGGTCAACAATCGTCCCAAAGTTTTGTCTCTTCGAGAGTGTTTGGATCTCTTTATTGAGCATCGAAGAGAAGTGGTTACGCGCAGAACACTGTTTGAACTCAATAAAGCCAAAGCCCGCGCGCATATTTTAGAAGGTTTAAAAATTGCCTTGGATCAATTGGATCAAGTCATTGCCCTGATTCGAAAATCCAAAGATCCAGTCGAAGCCAAAAGCGGTTTGTGCAAAAGTTTTGCACTTTCTGTGATTCAAGCCCAGGCTATTTTGGATATGCGTCTTCAGCGTTTGACGAATTTGGAGCGAGACAAGATTCTTACCGAGTACAAGGAAGTACTAGCTTTGATTGAAAAACTCGAAGAAATTTTGGCCAAACCCAAATTGGTCGATCAAATCATCAAAAAAGAACTTGCGCAGCTCAAAGATGACTTTGGGACCAAACGCTTGACTGGCATTAGAGCTTCACTCAAGGAATTTTCGGATGAAGATCTCATCGAAGAAGAAGAAATGGTCGTTACGATTACGCATGCCGGGTACATCAAGCGCAATCCTTTGTCTCTGTATCGCAGCCAAAAACGTGGAGGCAAAGGCAAGGTAGGAACCGGAATCAAACAAGAAGATTTTGTGACCAATGTTTTTGTGACATCGACGCATGCCTATCTTTTGATTTTTACAGACAAGGGAAAATGTTATTGGGTTCGCGTACATGAATTGCCTCAAGTTGGCCGCGTTGCGCGTGGTAAACCCATCATCAATTTGGTTTCACTTTCTTCTTCAGAAAAAGTTGCGGCTATTTTGCCGGTGAAAGAGTTTGAAGCGGGTCAACATATTGTCATGGCCACCAAAAATGGCTTGATCAAAAAAACTGATTTGATGGCTTTTGCAAATCCAAGATCCTCAGGCATCATTGCTTTGGGCATCGAAAATGATGATAAGCTCATCTCAGTTCATTTGACCGGTGGAAGTTCGGATATTTTCTTGGCCACCAAAAATGGCCAGAGCATACGCTTTCCTGAAAAACAGGTACGGGCGATGGGCCGCGGAGCCAAAGGCGTAACCGGAGTCAAACTCAAAAAAGATGACGAAGTTGTGGGCATGCAGCCGCTAGAAAAAGATGGCACAATTCTCATGGCAACTGAAAAAGGCTATGGAAAGAGAACCAAGCTAGAGGATTACCGAAGCCAATCCAGAGGTGGAAGTGGAATCATTGCCATCAAGGTTGCAGAGAAAAACGGAGCCGTTGTCGGTACGCTTCAAGTGGGACAAGATGACGATGTCATGCTCATCTCCAATAAGGGAAAACTCATTCGAACTAAGGTAAAAGATATCTCCGTCATTGGAAGATCTACGCAAGGCGTACGCTTGATTCATTTGGACAAAGATGAAAAACTTGTATCCATTGCCAAGATCGCAGCCGAAGATGAAGACAATGAGGTTGTAGGACACGCGTAATTCCATGCAGGGGGGAAGCAAAATGAAATGGATAGTTTGGGGATGGGTAGTAAGCAGTGTGTTGGTTTTGAGCATTGGGCAGGCAAGTGCGCAAGAACAAACATGTTACATTACATTGTTCCAATTTTTTATCGATGAGCACAAAGTCGAAAAGAGTAAAAGGCCCGTGGAAGATTTTGTGTCCGATGCAGCCTGGGCACTTTCTATGACCCTACCTCTGCAAAGAGAAGAGGATGCCATTGAGATTATACCCTCCGAAAACTATGGTGTGAGTGTAAGGCCTAAAGGCAAAAGAAAGCAACAGGTTGAGGGTGCCAGGGAATGTTTTGACATTGCCAAACACCTTGCAACTCTAGAGGCAAATGCAGATCCTTTGAGTTACTTTAGGTGGAAAGCAGATGATCAACAAGGTCGTCTGAATTTTTTTTCCACTGATGCCGAATTTGATGAAGCCGAAGTAAGTCTTGAACACAGAGTTTTTCCACAAGGTACACCATCGTACGTTTGTGTTCTCGATCGCATCAACATCGAAAAAACAGGTGGAACATTAGTAGAGTGGAAACAGCAGACAGAGCAAAAATATCAAAAAAAATATTGTATCGAACTTAGAGCAGTGCCAAGCTTACATTCAAGCTTCCATGCTAGATTGGTACGAGCGCTGGCTTCCAAAAGCAAAAGAAATTACTCAGGATGATGTCGTGTTCTTGGATCAAGGGGAGCGTGCCCGGTCTCCTCTGCAAGGTCTCTATTACTTTCAAGGCTACAAAAAATTTTCCGTTCAGTAACTATTGACAGCAAGGTTGAGGTTTAAGTTTACGCAATTTTTTGTAGCGGTTAACTTTGTTTCATGTGCACATCGAGCTGTGGGAAAGCGATGACGATGCCTTCTTTGGCCAGTTCTTTGTTGATGATGTGGCGGAGTTTGCTTTCCATTTTTAGCATGCCTTGGGGCGCATAGATATAGATCCAAAAATAAATTTCAAAATTCAAACTGCTATCACCAAATCCTCTAAAAAGAACAAAAGGTGCGGGGTAATCCACAATGGCATCAATCTGTTCCACGCAAGAGAGCAAAACTTTTTCGGCCTTTTCTGTATCTGAGCCATAGGCCAGACCCACCGTGATGCAGCGTCGGACCTTTTGATCTCGCAATGTCCAGTTGATGACGTTGTTTTCAAGAAAAGCGCTGTTGGGCACAATGATATCGATGTTGTCTACAGAAATAATGGAGGTGCTTCGGGATCCTATTTTTCCTACAGTTCCCATGATGCCTCCCACTTCAACAATGTCGCCTACACCAATGGGACGTTCAATAAGCAAAATGACGCCGCTGATAAAATTCTTCAGAATGTTCTGACTTCCAAATCCAAGTCCCACCGCCAAGGCGCCCCCAAAAAGTGTAAAAATTTTCAAGGGAATGTTGGAAATATTAAGTGCAAAAAATAATACAAAAACAATGGATAAATAATACAGCGCACTTTCCACCGTACTACTGGCGCTGTCCTTGATTTGAAACCTTTTAGAGATAGATTTGGCCAACAGGGAAGTCAGCTTGGAAGCCCCAATCAAGCCGAAGATCAATACTAGCAGTGCGATAGAAAGGTTGCTGACGCGTATGATGTTGTCCCCCACACTGACAATTTCAAAACCCCAAATTTTGTCGAGACTGCTGCCGATTTTTTCCAGATAATTCTGTAAGCTCATTTCCATCATGTTTTACTCAACCTTTCTCGATGAACTGGGGCGAGCATTTTTTTCAATGTATTCGATGATCATACGAGAAACATTTTTTTTGGTGGCAGTTTCAATGCCTTCCAAACCCGGAGAAGAATTAACTTCCATAATTTTCGGACCGTTTTTTCCTCTGAGTAGATCAACTCCTGCAACTCGAAGGCCCAAAACTTTTGCAGCCTTGACAGCTGTGGCTCTTTCTTCGGGAGTAATTTTGACCAGACGTGCGCTGCCGCCCTGATGCAAATTGGATCGAAACTCCCCTTCCTTAGCCTGCCTCATCATCGAGGCTACCACTTTTTCTCCAATGACAAAGCAACGAATGTCCGTGCCCTTAGCTTCTTTGATAAATTCCTGAATCAAAATATTTGCATCCAAACTTCGAAAAGCACCGATAACACTCTCGGCCGCATTTTGAGTTTCTGCCAAAACAACCCCTTTCCCCTGCGTACCTTCCAAAATTTTTACAACTAGAGGCGGTCCACCCACAATTTCAATGAGATCTTTGGTATGCAGGGTTCCATGAGCAAAGGCCGTGATGGGAAGTCCCACATCTTTACGAGCTAAGATCTGTGCGGAGCGCAGCTTATCTCTGGATCTAGTAATCGAGATAGATCCATTGATGGAGTACACGCCCATCATTTCAAATTGTCTGAGTACGGCCGCGCCGTAAAAGGTAATAGAAGCACCAATTCGTGGAATGATGGCGTCGAATTGATCCAAAGTTCTTTTTTTGTAGTGAACGGTGGGCGAAGAAGACGTAATGTTCATATAACATTGCAGAGGGTTGACGACCAAAACCTCATGACCTAAGTTTCGAGCTTCTTCAACCAGGCGTCTGGTAGAATAGAGCTCTGGATTGGTGGATAAAATGCCGATGTTCACTTCTGTACCTCTCTACGTAAATTGCTTTTTGAAGGATCAATTAAAAATTTTTTTTGCAGAGCGCGCCGACCCAAAAGAATATCAAAACCCAAAAGAGATCGGTCAATCAAAGACAAATCGATGGGAAAGCGATGCTGCCCCAAATGAAGCTCAACTTCAACAATGGGCCGAAGGGTCATATGTCCGAGTGAACTTTTGATGTTTCTTTCGTCATGGAGTGGGCGAGAGAGTCGGATGGTTTTGCTCGGATTTTTTGCATCCGGATGTACAGAAAACTCGACCCAAATCTGCTCATCTCTTCTCTGATAACGAATTTTTGTGGCATGCAGCGCCGAAGTTTTGGCTCCTGTGTCCATTTTGGCCTTGATGCGATGGATCTCTAGCTCTGGAATGGCCACCCACTCCCACCAGCCCAAAATGATCTTGTCTTTTTTCATGCGGGCATAAGGTAGCAGAATCTAGAGATTTTGACGATGCTTTCTCTTATAAGACCGCGTGTGAGGACCTTGAAATTATATTTTTTACTCCAAAAAGGCTATGCTGTGCAAAATCATGATTTTGCCTAAAAAAAAACCAACCAAGTGGTCCATCGAAAGAAGGCCTGCGCCCGGCTCTGCTCCGGGGTCGACGCAAACAGAGCAGGCGCTGTTCCCGACTCAAATTGAGGTCTTTCTTTATACTCAGGATCGTGTGGAAAGGCATGTGGTTTCATCTGGAGCCTCCATCGAAAAATTATGGGACAAAGCCCAAAGTGAAAAATCCTTGATGTGGATTCATATTGTGGGTTTGAAACATACAAGCTGGATCAAAAGTATTTTTAAAATGTTTTCTCTTCACCCCCTGATTGTAGAAGATGTATTTCATGGTTATCAGAGGCCCAAATTCGAAAGTTATGGTCATGTAAATTTTGTAACCTTGAGATCATTTTTTTTCGATCCAGATCTGGATTCAGAGCAGGTGAGTTTTATCAGTGATGGTCGACTTTTTTGTATTTCAGTTCAAGAGCGCGATCCCGATTGTTTTGCGCCGCTGATTGAGAGGCTTCACAATCAAAAAAGTTTTATTCGGCAATATGGCGCAAGATTTTTGTTTTACTGCTTTTTTGACACCATCGTAGATTCTTTTTTTCCTTTGATGGAAAAAGTCGGAGAGCAGTTGGAGGATTTGGAAATTCAAATGCTACGCAATCCAAAAAACAAACATCTTATTTCTTTATACGAATTTAAATCTTCGATGATGCATCTTCGAAGAGCAGCTTGGTCTCAGCGTGAAGCTTTATCTCAAATTGTAGGCAAAGAAGAGGAACTCAACTTATCTTCTGAGAATGTTTTTTTTAGGGATTGCTTGGATCATGCCATTCAGATCATTGATTTGGTTGACCAGTTTAAAGATATGACAAGCTCGCTCCTCGATTTACATTTTTCGATCATGAATAACAAACTCAGCCAAACCATGAAAGTACTCACCATGATCGCCACGATTTTTATTCCTTTGAGTTTTATCACGAGCTTTTACGGTATGAATTTTGATCCAGAGCTTTCTTGGTTTACGATGCCTGAGCTTCGCTGGCGTTTTGGATATCTTTTGGCTATTTCTTTGATGCTGACTACGATCGTCGGCATGTTCTTTTTCTTCAAAAAGCTCAAGTGGATTGGATCCGACGCAGAATAAAAAGAGCAAAATTTTTTTGACAAATGTTTCTTAAAGATTTGTAAGAAAGAAATGAAACATACACTTTTTACTCTTGTAAGTTTTTGTTTGTTTTTTTCTTCCTTGGTGCGGGCCCAAGGCCAGGACCCAAAGATTACGCATCCTTATACCTACGCAGACCTCAAGGATTCATTTGTAGCCTTGGGTGACCAACTCTTACGAGGTCTGATCATCGATGTGAATGAGCCTGAGAAAGAGAAAAAGAAAGTTTTTGCTTATGACCTTGAGGCCAAGGGTTCAGAAATTTATGTCTACGACGACCAAAATACATCTCAAGGCTTTTTGATTGTAAGCAGTGGGGGCACGCCTACGGAGATGGAAAAGAAGCAAAGCTTTTTGCCCATCGCCATGAATCTTGGGGTTACCGTGACCTATGACTTGAGCTCCCTTCAAGAAAGCTTGGAGGAGGAAGGTGAAGAACAAGTCACAGATGATGATGGAAAGGTTTTGGATTTGAAGCAAGATACTTTGGATGTGACATTAACATGTGGGGTCGAAGAGCTCTTTGATTTGTCTTCCTTGAATAAGGAGCAGGATCAAGCACTGATCAAAGTCTATCCGGGTATAAAAGAATGCAAAGGAAGTCTTGGAGCAAGAGTCAAGTTGATCAATGCCATCAAAAAGGCAGGAAAATATGACGAAAGCATGGAGCTTCCGAGTATCTATCCTTTGACCGTTTCTCCAGAGATCATTCTTGAGGCTGTAGATTGTACGGATACTAGATTTACTTCCTACAAACATGATACAAGTGGCCAGTGTTTGATTTTTCGAAAAGCATAAAACTACAAAAACAGCTTATTTTTTGTGGCTTGTTTCTCTTTCTAGCTTGTACCAGCGAGTATGAAAAAGCGCAGGAGCTCAGCCGACAGCGCAAATTCAACAGCGCGATTGAGTTCTATATGTCCTTTGCCAAAGATAAACCTTCTCACGACGACGCGCCCAAAGCGCTGCTTTTGGCAGGGGAGATTTATCAAACCATGCTCAATCAACAGGAAAAGGCCATTGCCATCTATAGAATGCTTGTCAATTCTTATCCCGTGGGCGAAGAAACTGTAGAAGCGCAAAAGCGCATCGCCCAAATTTATCGCAATCATTATACAGACTACGCGCAGGCCCTTGTAGAATATGACAAATTGCTTAGAGCCGTGCCTTCCTCTGAGGAGGCTCCCCTGTTTCAATTTGAGGTGGCGCGATGCTACACGCAGCTCAAGCAATTTGAGCAGGCCGAAATCGAATACAAAGAGCTCATCGAAAAATTTCCGTTCTACGCACATTTGGATGAAGTGTATTTTAAGAAAGGAAACAACGCCTATATTGCGGGTTGGTACCAAAAAGCCATTGATGATTATCAAACGCTCATCGATAATTTTACGGAGTCAGAATTTTTGATTGAAGCAAAATTTGGTATGGGAAATGCTCTCGAAGAAATGGATGAGTACGAAAAGGCTCTGACCCTGTATCGAGATATTCTAGACCAATACCCTTCACGAAAAGTAGTTGAAATTCGTATGGAAGGTTTGGCCAAAAGACGCAGCAAGAGATTTTAAACTCAAGCTTGATCTATGGACAAGCATGAGCGGGAGAGTTATCATGGCTTTATGTCTGTAGGTCCTTTATCCAAAGAATTATTTTATGCCTCTAAAAAACTCATGCCAGGTGGAGTCAGTTCTCCTGTGCGCTCTTTTGCATCGGTTGGAGGCGAGCCTTTTTTTGTAGAAAAAGCCAAAGGGCCCAAAATTTATGATGCAGATGGAAAAGAGTACATTGACTATGTGATGAGTTATGGTCCTCACCTTTTGGGGCATGCGCATCCTGAAATTTTGGAAAAAATGCAAAAATCTCTATCGAGAGGCACATCTTTTGGGGCGCCCACAGGATTTGAGTTGGAACTTGCAAAACTCATCGTTCAAATGGTTCCGCATCTGGAGATGCTTCGTTTTGTCAACTCAGGCACCGAAGCGACGATGTCAGCTGTGCGTTTGGCAAGGGCAGCCACCGACCGAAATAAAATCATTAAGTTTGATGGCAATTATCATGGTCATGTGGATTGCCTCTTGGTGGAAGCGGGTTCAGGTGTGGCAACCTTGGGAATTCCGGGTAGCCCAGGCATTCCTCAAGATGTGACCAAAGATACGATCTCTTTGCCTTACAATCATTTGCAAAGTGTAAAAGATTTTTTGGCCAAGGCGCCCAGAGATGTTGCGGCCATCATTGTAGAACCTGTGGCGGGCAATATGGGTGTTGTAGCTCCCAAAGAAGGTTTTTTGGAAGGCTTGCGAGAGCTTTGCGATCAGTATGGAGCTCTTTTGATTTTTGATGAAGTGATGACAGGGTTTCGGGTGGCGCAAGGAGGAGCGCAGCAGCGCTACCATGTAAGGCCGGATATTACTTGTTTTGGAAAAATTATCGGTGCGGGAATGCCCGTAGGCGCCTATGGCGCATCAGAAGATCTCATGCAAAAAATGGCTCCCGTGGGTCAGGTTTATCAAGCCGGAACGCTCTCAGGAAATCCCATTGCCATGGCCGCAGGCATCAAAATGATGAAGCTTTTGAAAGAGGAAGGTCTGTATCAAAATCTAGAGCTGCGTTCACAATATCTTGCTGACGAACTTGTAAAATCTGCAGAGAAAAAAGGCGTGGCGATTACACTCAATCGCGTCGGTTGCATGGTGACGATCTTTTTTCATGAAGGTCCTGTT
>JAGRAX010000046.1 GCA_020434365.1 Bdellovibrionales bacterium | reverse complement strand
TGGAGCTTTTGTACAGATTCTCCCAGGCAAAGATGGGCTTCTTCATGTGAGCGAATTTGATTCCGATGAACGAGTTGAAGATGTTCATGAGTTTTTTGCAGAAGGTGACGAAGTTGAAGTTCGAGTTGTAGGAATCGACGGACAAGGCAAGATCAAACTTTCTCAAAAAGATGATGAAACTCGTCGTGAGAAAGGTTTAGATCGTGATCGCGGAGGCCGAGGTGGTGACAGGGGTCGCGGAGGCCGAGGTCGAGATCGAAATGATCGAGGCGGTCGTCCTCCTCGATACAATCGAGATCGCAGAGACTAAGGCTCACTTACTTAAATCATTCTAAGCCTCACAAAAGCATTCAAATGTAGCGGTGCTTTTGTGGGGCTTTTTTGTTTTCAAGAAATATTGGATTTTTGAGAGGAGGAAAGCTCCCCTTCAGATCCCATTTGACACAGCCTATTGTTTTGTATAGCGTCAAATGAGTGTCGAATCATCTACGTACACATGGGGGTCATATGTTGAAAGCAATTGCATGTATGAGTATTGGCGTACTGGTCTGGACAAGCGTCCAAGCTCAAAGTTCGATCTATACTGTGGGCCAAAGATCTAGGGAGCCAAACCTAGAGCTTGATACGGACTTTGTACTCGAGAGTATAAAATTTTCCATTCTGGGTGTTCGTGTTGACCCAGAAAATCTCCCAAAGGGTGAAAGAGAAGCCAAGTTTTCTTTTTTGGGTAGGCTCGGAGAGCAAAGAGTTATGCCTGCCCATCCCTGTAAATGGAACAACGATGGAGTAAAGGTTGTGGTTTTGTGTAAAAGAGACGTTCTTTTACATCAGCCCTATGACGGCAGTCCTTCGATTACGGAAAGTATTTTTTCTTTGTTGCAAGAAGAAATTGATATGGGAGATCAGTTCAAGATTTATGATCAAGATGGAGAGTGGGTACAGGTTCACACTTGGGCAGACTACCTATAGTTTGCGAGACCTAATCATGGAGATGATCAGTCCCAAGCCAAATACGCCAGCTAAAATATAGCCAGCGATTCCAAGAATTGGAACGCTTAGATATTTGGGGCCTTTATCTGAAAAAGTCAAAATGGATGAGCCAATGATCAGGCCCGCAATGATGAGTGAAAAAGCGAGTCGGTTCGATGCGCGGTCGAGCTCAGAAACGAGCTTTGAGAGTCCGTCGAGCTCAAGGCCGATTTTGAGTTCATTGTGAGAAAGTTTTTTTAGTACATATCGAAAATGAGAGGGGAGTTCTTTGAGAAGTCTGTTGATGTCTTTGGCATTCCAAAACACTTCTTGTCCCATTCGATGGGCAGAAAAATTTTTCTGAGAAAATTTCTGCGCGTACTTTCCGCTCTCTTCAAGGAGATCAAACTCTGGGTAGAGTTTGTAGATCATGGATTCTACAGCCATCACGACTCTTCCCACAAGGATGAGATCTCTAGGAAGCTGCACTTGATATTGATGCGCAATGCTGGCAGCTTGAGCTAGAGTTTTTCCTAGGTTCATATGTATGGAAGGTCCGTGGTGTAGGGGCCGGAGTTGCTTTTCTAGATCATCTGCAAATTTATCAAAGTCTACGGGATAGGCTCCTCGGCTCAGCTCAACATACTCCCGAGCCAAGGAATAATAATCATGCGTAAACAGAGCAGTGAACAGAGTAGCTAAAGATTTTTGTGCGTTGGATCCAAGCTTTCCGATTTCCCCAAAATCCACAAAGGCAATTTGTTGATTGGAAAGTACAATCAGGTTTCCCTCGTGAAGGTCAGTGTGGAAAAATCCATCGATAAATACTTGCTGGAAAAATGCATCAGTTCCAATTTTGCATATTTTTTTTAGATCAAAGCCTTGCGCCTTAAGTTTTTTTAGATGAGTGAGGCTTGTGCCTTCGATTCTTTCTAGGGTAAGGACTCTTTTGGAACTTAGTTCCCAGTAGACTTTTGGGATGACAACGGAATTTTCTTTTTCAAAGTTTTTACGAATGATGTCGGTATTTTTGGCTTCTTCCATAAAATCCACAGCATCTCTCATCAGGTGAGAGAATTCTGTAACAACTTCCATTGGACGAAGTGCTTCAAATTCAGGAGAACTTTTTTCCGCAAGTTTTGCCATGAAGTGCAAAATCGATAAGTCGGTTTCGATGAGTTTTTGAACTTTTGGTTTTTGAACTTTTACAACGACGCGGCTTCCATCTTTACATAAAGCTCCGTGAACTTGGGAAATACTCGCTGTGGCAATGGGTTTTTCTTCAAAATCATCAAAAACATCTTCAATGCTACATTCAAGCTCATGCTCGATGGTTTTTCGAATCTCCTTAAAAGCAATGGGTTTGACTTTGTCTTTGAGTCGACTAAATGCACGAGAAGTCTGATACCCTACAAGATCCGGGCGACTGGAAAACATTTGCCCCAGTTTGATAAAAGTTGGACCGAGTTCTTCAAATGCATTGCACAGTCGTTGCTCTTTGGAGAGTTTTTTGTTTTTTGGGTTTTCTGAGCGATAAAAAGGGACCAGTTTTGCGAGTCCCAATTCCTCAATGATCTGAAAAAAGCCATGTTTGGCAAAAACCAACAAGATTTTTCTCGTTCGTTGCAGATTTTTATAGGTTTGGTTGATCTGGGGCCAAACCCTGATTTTTGAGAGAACCTGTTTGTCTGAAGGTAATTTCATGGCGTCTGCCCGCAGTTCTAGCTCAAAACTCCTTGGGGCACAAACATCGCTCGGAAGTTTTTAATGGCGTTCGCCGCCTTAGGCCTGAAGGTTTTTTCTTTTGGTATGCGTAATGAGCATCCAAATACTAAAACCAGCAATCAAAAGTAGGCTCAGACCCAAGGTGGGTCGGTACACCAGCCATGCAATTGAAATTGTGATCAGGCTCAAGGCGATCGAAATAAGTCCAGTACATAACACAATGCCTGCTCCCAGGAGACTTCCAATAAAGGGAACGACATCTCCAAATGTTTTCAGGGGGCCCAAAATGAGAGCCAAACCAAACCACATCATGATCAAACCACCCAGGCGGATCAGCCATGTCAGTCCCGTATTGTCACGATGAGCTTTTTCAAACATTTGCTCTACTCCTACAGTGCCTTCTTGCAGGAGGCTCAGCGCGCCAGATCGGGTCTGAAAAGGCTCGATGATGGCTCCATTTTGCTTGCCGACAACACTGACCTCTTTGGAATCAATCACACTAAATTGGACTCTATAGTCTCCAATGGATGGACTCTGGGGATTTCCAGTGTAATAATTGCCATTGCGCACGGAGAAGATGCTTTTAAGGCTGGGGTCTAGTTTTTCATAGTCAGAACTTTGTAGGGGAAGGTCTCGATAGGATTGAATCTGTTCTAAGAATTCCGGTGTGAGAAAAAAGCGTCCAAATGTGATTTTTGGGGAGGCAAAATAACGGGTCTGGTATTCCATACTTTTGGGATTTTCATGGCCCTGGGTTTTTTGAAATTGCTCCGATGGTATACGCTTGGAAGACCAGGTTTGAGTATAGGTATACGTGGTTTGGGTCTCTTCCTTACCGCCCAGTTTTTTTTCTGTCTTGCTTTGAGACTGCTCTTTCCATTGAAGCATCTCTACAGTTCTTCGCAATTTTAGGAATGGCCCTTCAATGTCGAAAAGCTCATCATGGACGGGCTTTTCGGCGACGACGTTTCCGATCGTGTAGACCAAAGCTCCTTGTTTGGATCTGTCGATCTTATCTGACGAAATGCTCTGAACGATTTCTTTGCCTTCTTCTAAGCTTTGGATTCTTCGGATGGATCGTCCTTCATTCCAGGTAAACAAGACAAAAGAAGCCAAAAAAAGTCCTAGGCCTACGAGGGCTCCAATCAAAGATCCGACAATGCGTTGGATCCATGAGCGGGACGTTGTTTTTGTAAATTGATCAGGCATTTGTTTTGTAGTTTCTAAGACTACGCTCAAGCCGACGAACTTGAAAGAAAAAGTGCATACCAGTAGGTTTTTGTTGCAATATGCAACTATATGGTTGTATATTGCAACTATTATGAGTCAAGCACCTACTGATATAGATTCAATGGTTCAAGATCTCAGAGAATATTCCAGACAGATGGTACGAGAGCTAGGTTTTTTGGAGGCAAAATGGGCCGAAGAGAAGATTAGCTATGCTGAGTTCCACGCTCTTTTTGAAATCGATCAAAAAGGTATCAATCAAATGAGCCAGCTCGCTCATGCTTTGCAGATTCATAAATCTTCGGTGAGCCGGATGGTCAAAAAGCTGGAAAAAAGAGGCCTTATTGAGGTTCTTGATTCTCAAAATGATGGAAGAGGCAAAGTCATGCGCACTACCCCACAGGCAAAAGTGATTCTAGAAAGTATTGGCCGGAAGGCGCAGAGCAAAGTTAGAACTGCTATGGTCATGATTCCCCACGCAGCTCGTGAGGGTCTAGTGCAATCTATGCGTACCTATGCGCAGGCCTTGCGAAATACTAGGCTCACTCAAGATATGGCAATCAAACCCATTGAAAAAAAATATGCAGAGGGGATGTCCCAGATTGTAAAAAAGGTGTTAGAGGAGTTCAATTTTGCGATTCCCGGAACTGTAATTGAAGATGAAGATTTGAATGATCTGTACTCGTTTTATCAAAAGCATGGCCATGCGTATTTTGTGATTGTTGATAGAGCAGAGCTTGTGGGCGGTGGTGGAATTCGACCACTGGAAGGAGAGAAGTCTTCAATATGTGAACTCACCAAAATGTACATTCGCTCAGAATATCGTGGTCTGGGCCTCGGCCGAAAACTCCTTTGCCGATGCTTGGCTTTTGCTAAAGACTATGGATACAAATCTTGTTATCTGGAAACCATTGATAAAATGAATGTAGCTCGGCATCTCTACGCCCAATTTGGATTTCAAGAATTGTCCTCTCGCAAAGGAAACACTGGCCACAGCTCCTGTGATCGCTGGATGTCTCTAGCTCTAGAAAATTACAAATCAGAATAAAATAACGCAGCAAATCGGTGCCAGGCACCTTTTCGACCAAAAGGTGCCATACTAAAATCGGTCAGTTGTGAAGTAAAAGGAGAGAGGGCCGTGGAGCCGAAGGCGACGCAAAAAGCTGACGAACCAATGGTTCGAATCCTCAACAGTGTACGAATAACAAGCAGTACGTATACAAAACGAAACTAACGGATAGCAAGGAATGGCGGAGAGAGGGGGATTCGAACCCCCGATACGGTTTAAGCCGTATACCCGCGTTCCAGGCGAGCGCCTTCAACCACTCGGCCACCTCTCCGTATATTGAATTTATAAAACGTTGCCGATGTACTTGGGTCTAGACCAAATGGCAAGAAACTCTATGGTTTTCATTGAGATTTCTCAATATAGGCAATTCTCTTTTGCATCGATCTTCCGCAATTGGACAACGCGTATGAAAGCTGCAACCCGATGGTGGGTTGATGGGACTGGGTACGTCCCCTTCCAATACAATGTGCTTGCGATTTTTTTCTTGCTCAGGATCCGGTAGAGGAATCGCTGAAATCAAAGCTTTGGTATAAGGATGTTTAGGATTTTTGATGATGGTTTCCTGATCGGATATCTCCACAACCTTACCCAAATACATGACCGCTACTCGATCACTGATATGTCGTACAGCTGCCAAATCATGTGCAATAAAAATATAAGTGAGGTTGAACTCGTCCTGGAGCTTTTCCAAAAGATTTAGAATCTGAGCCTGAATCGATACATCCAACGCACTTATGGGCTCATCGGCCACGATGATTTTTGGATTGAGCGCGAGAGCTCTGGCGATCCCAATTCTTTGACACTGTCCTCCAGAAAATTCATGAGGATATCTTCGAATGTAGCGAGGGTCCATGCCAACGGTTTGAAGAAGGTCCTGAACTTTTTCTCTCAAGGCCTTTCCACTCAAAATGCCATAGTTTTTTAAGGGTTCTCCAACGATATCCTCTACTGTCATTCGGGGATTGAGGCTCGAAAAAGGATCCTGAAAAATCATTTGCATGTCTTGGCGTTTGCGCCTCATCATCTCATTGGGGCTCCACACTCCAAAAAGACCAAAACGCTGTTTCCATAGCGTTGTAAGTTCTTGCCCTTCAAAGGTCACGCTACCTTCGGTTGGGCGAATCAGTTGTAAAATGGCTCGTCCAAGTGTGGACTTTCCGCAGCCACTTTCACCCACAAGACCCAAAGTTTCTCCGGCTCTGATGTCCAGATCAATGCCATCAACGGCTTTGACCACGGCTCGCTCCTGGCCGAACTTCTTAGGCATGGGAAAGTGAACTTTTAAATCTCTTACTTGCAATAGGTTTTGCGGATTCTGACTCATGCGTTTACCTCCCAGCATGATGCTTTGTGAGTGGGATCAAGTGTGACCACTTCAGGATAAGATTCTTTACATTTTTCCACTGCTCTAGAACATCTAGGATGAAACGAGCAACCCGTAGGTAGGTTCGAAAGGTCTGGTGGAAGTCCAGGAATGGGATCAAGGGACTTTCCTTTTACATCCGTAAGCTTCGGAATACTTTTCAAGAGCGCGTGCGTGTATGGATGCTGAGGCTTTTCAAAGAGATCCTTGGTGCTGGCTCTCTCCACAATTTTACCTGCATACATGACCAATGCCCGCTCTGACATTCCCGCAACTACACCCAAATCATGTGTGATGAGAATGATGCTGGTCCCGTATTCGCGATTCAGCTCTCTCATCAGCTCTAAAATTTGAGCTTGAATGGTTACATCCAATGCAGTGGTAGGTTCATCAGCAATCAGCAGTTTGGGTCTACAGAGTAGCGCCATGGCGATCATCACCCGCTGCCTCATCCCTCCAGAGAACTGGTGAGGGTATTGCTTGATACGTTGATCGGGTGAAGGAATGCCTACTTTTGCGAGCATCTCAATGGATTTTTTTCGAGCTTGATCGCTGCTCATGCCTTCGTGCTCAATCAAAACTTCGCAGAGCTGCGTTTCTACAGTCAAAAAAGGATTGAGAGAACTCATGGGATCTTGAAAAATCATGGAGATTTCATTTCCTCGAATTTTTCGAAGCTGCTCTTTCGTGGCTTTCATGATGTTGGTTCCTCTGAACTCAATTTTGCCACTGGGGTAGTATGCTGGAGGTTGAGGATTGAGGTCCATCAAACCTAGGCAGGTCACAGACTTTCCACTTCCACTCTCGCCTACAACTCCTAAAATTTCACCCTCATCTAAATCAAAAGAGAGGCCATCCACCGCTTTCACGATGTTTGTGTCCATTTTGAAATAGATACGTAGGTCGTCTACGCTTAGAATCTTACCCATCGCCTTATCCTTTCCTCATTTTTGGATCCAAGGCATCACGAACACCATCTCCCAAAAAGTTTAGCGAAAACAACAGTAGAGACATGAAAATACCTGGGAATACAATGGTCCACCAGTACACAAGCATCTGGTTGGCCCCATCATTCATGAGCGTTCCCAAACTTGGGTTGGGAGGTTGAATGCCCAAACCCAAGAAAGACAAAAAAGCTTCTTGAAGAATCATGGTAGGTACCGTCAAGGTAAAGTATACGATGACAGGGCCTAAGGTATTTGGAATAAGGTGTCTAAAGATAATAGAGTGGCTTCGCGCACCGATGCTTCTGGCAGCTTGGATAAAATCCTGCTCCTTCAAGCTCAATACTTGTCCACGAACAATTCTCGCAGTGGTGAGCCACCCTACCAAACCCAAAGCCACAAAGAGTAGCGACTCGCTTTTTTCAAAGATGGTAACAAGGATGATAACGAGGAACATATAAGGTAGCGCGTAGAGCACATCTACAAATCGCATCATCCCGTCATCAATTTTCCCACCGAAAAATCCAGAAACCGCTCCGTAGATTGTACCGACAATCGCGGCAACACTTGCAGCGATGAGGCCAACCTTAAGACTAATTCTTCCTCCAACCAACACTCGAGTCAGAAGGTCTCGACCAAAAAAATCCGTCCCAAAGGGATGAAAAGGGGCCAATGTAGGTCCTTTGGCTCCATATTCTAGGTCTTGAGCTTCAAAGGTATACCCAAAGATCCAGTCCAAGAGCTGGGGCCCGATCGCACAGGCAATGATCAGAAAGAGTACGATAAAACCACACACAACAGCAGCTTTATTTTTTCTTAGTCTTTGCCATGCATCTTTCCAGAGAGAGGTTCCTTCCAGAAGAGTCGAGCCTGAAGGCGTTTTGTTGAGATCAATGTTTTGAGCAGGAGTAGCCATAATTATTCATACCTTATTCTTGGATCAATGATTCCGTAAATGACATCAACCAACAAGTTGAGAACCAACAAGAAGGCTGAATATACAATAACAATTCCCATGATGAGGAAGTAGTCCCGGTTAAAGGCCGCATCTACAAAGTAGGGACCAAGACCAGGGGTGTTAAAGATTTTTTCCACAACAACACTTCCGACCATGAGGTGAGCTACTGCAGGTCCAAGGAAAGTCACAACAGGCAAAATGCCCCCCTTGAAGGCATGTTTCCAAATGACAGCCTTTTCTTTGAGTCCTTTGGCTCTGGCGGTTCGGATAAAGTTTGCTCGGATGACCTCAAGCATTCCTCCTCGGGTGAGTCTGGCAATGTAAGCCGCATAAATTGTACCCAATGTGATCGCCGGGAGAACCAAGTGTTTGGCACTTCCCCATCCTCCAGCAGGAAACCAGAGCAGGTACAAAGCAAAAAAGAGAATCAAAATTGGACCCAAAACAAAGGAAGGCAAACTGATCCCTACCATAGCCAAGGACATGGCCGAATAGTCCCATTTGGTATTTTGCTTTACGGCTCCAATGACCCCAGCTGTTACGCCTACGATGACGGCCCAAAGCAATGCGAAAAACCCTAAGACCATAGTTTTAGGCAGACTGATGGCTATGATTTCATTTACAGTTCGTTGGGGGTACTTGGTTGATAGTCCCAAGTCGCCACGAACAATATTTTTCATATAGTTGTAGAACTGGGTCGACATGGGCTTGTCAAAGCCGTAACGCGCTTGAAGATCTTGTAAGACTTCAGGTGGAACTTCTCTTTCTTGAGAAAAAGGCGAACCTTTTGCAAAACGAATGACAAAGAAAGACACAAAGATAATTACAAAAAGCGTAATCACCATCCCAAAAGAGCGTCCGAGTATAAATTTCAACATGCTAACTTTCTCCCTAATCCTTTAAGAACCTATTTTGGGTGTATCGTCAATCTCTTTTGTTGGAATCTCATTGTACCAACGATCGTCAATCCACATATACTTCCAAGAGTGGTGATCTTGGTAGTCTTTATAAAAACCTTTGAGAAAAGGCTTTTTTAAATAGGATCTCGTATAAATATAGATTGGCAACACCGGTGCATCTGCCATCAGAATATCTACAGCTTCCGAGAAAATTTTATTTCGTACATCATAGTCTGCTGTGCGATTGGCCTCCTGGACTAAGCTATCGTACTTATGATTGACCCATCTCGTGTGGTTGTTTCCACTGTAAGACATGTATAAATCCAAGAAAGTATAAGGATCAGGAAAATCACCAATCCAACCTTGTCTTGTGATGTCAAAGTTTCCATTGATCTGATCGTCGAGGTATACACGCCATTCCACGTTGGTGAGTTCAACATCGATATTGAGATTGGTTTTCCACATCTGTTGCACAGCTTCAGCAATCAGGCGGTGCGTATCTTGCGTGTTGTATTTAAATTCAACCTTTGGAAAGCCTTGTCCGTTGGGGTATCCAGCTTCAGACAACAGGCGCCGTGCTTCTTCTGGATCATACATCTTTCTTTCGCCGCTTTTGTATCCTGTGAGACCATCGGGAACAACGTCACTCGCAGGTTGCTGGCCGGCAGTTACAACATGAGTAGTGATTTTGTCTCGATCCACAGCCAAAGACAAAGCCTTACGAACGTTTGGATCGGTAAAAGGCTCTTTCTCTACATTGTAAATGTAGGTGTAAATTCCGAGGTAGGGGTCGTTGTGATAGTCCTTGTACTGTTTGAGCGTGTCAGTATACTCTGTTGGGAGCTCTCCCGGTCCAATCCACTCATACTCCCCTGAGCGATAGAAATTCACGCTGGTCGTTTCTTTTTCTACCATTTGGATTTTGATGATGTCTGAACGTGTGTTTTTAGCATCCCAGTAATAGGGGTTTTTTATGAAAATTTTATACTGACGAAACTTTTCTTCACTCAGGCAGTGCGCCGCGGAGCAAATGATATATTCAGGTCGGGTCCAGTTGTCTTCGTTACCGGTTTCATTCTTGGCTCGCACAAGGGCTTGCTCAGGCACAGGAGCAAAAATACTAAACTCAATCAGTGAAAGAAAGTAAAGAACGGGGTCTTCGAGCTCTACGTAAAACCTCTTGTCATCCAAGGCGTAGGCCTTAACTACGGAAGAATCTGTGATCGCAGCTTCAAGCTCTTGGCCATTTACGAGAGCGCCGTTGTAGGTCTCAATGAAACTTCTTCTTTGATCATTGTCTTCAATATATACATAGAGGCCAGCGTGATCGCTCGCTTTGTCAATTCTGATCTCTTGCCCTTCTTTGAGTACCTCAATCAAGGCATCAACATCAATGTTTTCTGCAAAGCCTTTGACGTGAACTGCGCGATTGAAAAATGGTGATGAGTCTTTCACCACTAGGCCCAATGAGGCGTATACGGATGCTGTGGCAGGGTTTAGAAGTCTTTTCCAAGACCTCTCAAAGTCGTGTGCTGTGATCGTTTGTCCATCGGACCATTTGCTTTCACGAATGTAAAAAGTATATTTTGTACCGTCCTCAGAAATTTCCCATTTTTCTGCCAAATCTGGAACGGGTTGGCTTGTGATGGGGTGGATTTGCGTCAAACGGGCAAAAATATTTCTGGCGATATGGCCATCAGGCACACCATTGGCTTTGTTGGGATCAATCCACTGAGGCTCACTTCGGTTGTTGAGCCACACTTCATTGGCTTTGTGTTTGGGAACCGTAGTCCCAAAATAGTCCGTAGAATCAAAGGAGCAGGCTCCTAAAAAAGAGCTTAGCAAAACGAGAGAAACGACCGAATTTTTATTCATAAAGCGGGCTTATCATTTTCGTTTCCAAATGCAAAGCCCCTTTATCGATGATTTTCTATAAAATTTTTTAACTTTTGTAAGGTTTTTGAGGCAGTGAGCTTTCAGGGACTTCATTGTACCAACGATCATCGATCCACATATATTTCCACTCGTGATAATCCTGAATGTCTTCGTAATGTCCCATTAAATAAGGTTTTTTTAGTGTTCCTTTTGTATACACATAAATTGGAATGATCGGGCTTTCATCCAGAGCGATGATTTCTGCTTGCCTCATGAGCTCCAAACGGTGGCTTGGATCCAACTCTCGATCCGAAAGTTTCATCAGCTCATCAAATTGTTTGTTTTTCCATCTGGTAATGTTGGTAGAAGAGTCTGAAAGCAAAAGTTGGAAAAAATTCTGAGGATCTGGATAGTCACCGATCCATCCGCCCCGTGCCAGTTGGAAGTTTCCTTCTGTTCGATCATGTAGAAAAACCCGCCATTCAAGATTGTGGAGACTTACATCGATTCCCAAATGTTTTTTCCACATCTGTTGCAAGGCTTCTGCAATTTTGCGATGCGACTCCGCCGTGTTGTATTTGATCTCGATGGGAGGAAGTTTGTCTCCTTTCTTATATCCTGCTTGAGCAAGCTCTTTTCGAGCTTGTTCCGGGTCAAATAGTGTTGCGGGCGCGCAAGTATATCCGGCAAGACCGCAAGGTATAAGGTTTGCCGAGGGGATTTGCCCAGCCCGTGTGACTTTCTCCACCATGGTTTTTCGATCAATGGCAAGGCTCAGAGCTTTTCGAAGGTGCTTGTTGCTTAGCTCTGGTTTGCTGACGTTGAGATAAAAATAATACATCACCAGCTGAGGACTAAGGCTGTAATCTCTATATTTTTTGATTTCGTCGACAAAATGAGCAGGGACAGAAACATTCGAGCCTGCCCAATCCATTCCTCCGGTCCTATAAATATTTAGCGAAGTGTTGTAGTCTTCCAAGACCAGAACTTTAATTTTTGGAGTTTTGACAAATTCTGCATCATAGTAATAAGGGTTTTTTTCAAAATACCGGTACTGCTTGAATTTTTCTTCTGTGAGTTTGTAGGGGCCGCTTACCACAATATGTTCTGGTCGAACCCAGAGCTCTTCTCTCCCCGTTTTTTTCTTTGCGGCCTCGATGGCATGCTGGGGTACTGGGGCAAAGACGTGATAGTCCAACATAGACAAAAAGTATGGCAAAGGACCAATGAGTTTGACCCACAAAGTATGAGTATCGAGAGCTCGGACTTGCACCACCGATGAGTCTGCAACCTTTGCAGAGAGATGAGGCATCTTGGCTGCGATATAAGCGAGTAGATCCGCCCTATACTTTTGTTTGTCCTCAACTGAATCTGAAACATACACAAACAAACCCGAAAGATTGATAGGCTCCTCGAATTTTTCGATCTTGAATTTCGATTGGAGGGTTTTTTCAAATCCCTCCCGATCAAAAGCTTCATGAGGGTTTCGAGTGTGAACATAGATGGCTCGATGTGAAAATGCTGAGGCATTGGCAAAGGCTGTTGCCAGAGCTCCAGACATGGATCCAGTCGCAGGGTTAAGGACTCTTTTCCATGTCCACTCTATATCTTGAGCGGTTAATGCTTTTCCATCCGACCATTTTGCATCGCTGCGCAAGTGGAAAGTATATTCAGAAAGGTCGTTAGATACCTCCCAGTGCGTGGCAAGATCGGGAATGGGTTTTCCCGTTTGAGTTGAAACTTCTACCAAGCGTACAAACTGATTGCGACCGAATTGACTGCTGACCGAATCATGAATCAGGGAAGGATCCATATATTGTGGAGATCCTCCCCCGTTGATCCACAGTTCGTCGGCGGGGTGTTGCGGAACCGTTTTGCCAAAATACGGACCCTCTTGGGAGTTTGTACATGCAAACAAAAAAGAGCCCATAAGTAAGCAGTGTATAGATGTACGCACTTTAATGGGCATAGAGTTTCTCGACATAGGGTCTTGGCTGTAAAGGATTTTCAGGAACTTCCCTGTACCAGCGCTCATCAATATCCAGATACTTCCAGAGGTGATGGTTGAGTACATCTGAATAAAAGCCCGTAATATAAGGTTTGACCATGGTTCCCCGAGTATAAACATAGATAGGAGTTGCAGGGACATGCTCTTGAAATACTTCCTCTGCATTTTGCATGAGAAGGTTGCGCTTTTGAGGGTCGGTCTCTTCATCCGAGAGTCTCATCCATCGATCGTAGTCAGAGTTTTTCCATCCTGTGTGGTTGTTTCCGCTATCGGAAATGAACAGCTGCAAAAAAGTTTGCGGATCTGGGTAGTCGCCAATCCAAGCGTAGCGATTCATTTGGAAGTTTAGGTTTTGCATGTCTTGGAGGAGAACTTTCCACTCCAAATTTTCGATTTCTATATTTACGTTCAGATGTTTTTTCCACATCTGTTGCACGGCTTCAGCAATTTTTCGATGTCCCTCTGATGTATTGTACTTGAGCGTTGTCGTGGGAAAGCCTTCCCCTTCAGAATAGCCAGCTTTGGCCAGAAGCTCTCGGGCTTTTTGTGGGTTGAAAATTTCCTTTCCGACAATGTCATAGCCATTAAGCCCATCGGGCACAGGGCTCGAAGACGGAACCTGACCCGCACGTGTGATTTTTTCTACGATGCTCTTTCGGTCAATAGACAAATGAAGCGCGCGCCGTACATCCTTATTGTCAAAAGGTTTCTTGTTGACGTTAAAGTTGTAGAAGTACACGGCCAAATTAGGCTCTCGGACATAGTCTTTGTATTTTAAAATAGGCTCGGAAAGCTCTGTAGGCACTGCATTTCCATAATTCCAATCGGTTTCACCTGTTCGATACCAATAAAGGGAACTATGATAGTCCTGATTGACGAGGTTTTTAATTTTCGACACTTTTACGTACTGCGCATCGAAGTAGTACGGATTTTTTTCTAAGACTCGATACTGTTTGAACTTTTCTTCCGTTAGGTTGTAGGCACCGCTCACCACAATATGCTCCGGTCTGGTCCAAAGCTCAGGACGGCCTGTTTTTTCGATCGTGGCTTCAATGGCATGTCTGGGCACGGGACAAAATGACGTGTGATCGATCATGGAGAGAAAATAGGGGATGGGGTTGGTCAGTTTGACCCATACGGTGTGAGGGTTTGTGGCTTTGACTTGTACGACGTCTGATTTTGAAATCTCCACTTGGATTTGAGGAAATTTTTGTACGCCTTCCTTTTTTACAGCCTTAATAAACTGAGGGCGAGCGGATTGGATCTCGGATGTGCTTTCTCCTGTAAGGTAAATAAAAAAGCCTTCAATGCCTGTGGCTTTTTGTAGTTTTTCGATTTTGCCAAATCTTGAAAAATATTCTTTTAGTTCTTCTAGCTTCGTCTCGTGTTGTGAACCTAGGCCTGAGACATAGATGGCTCTCGAGTTGAAGGCCTCTCCATTGGCAAAGACATATCCATAAGTAGCGCTGGTTGCTCCTGTTGCAGGATTGAGCAGACGCTTCCAACTCCATTCCACATCCGTCGCATTGAGCTCTTTCCCGTCTGACCAGTGAAGATCTTTTCGCAAATGAAAGGTGTATTCTGTACCGTCGGGTGAGATGTCCCAGCTCTGTGCTAGGGCAGGAATGGGCTTCTTGGTTTCGGGCATCAGATCAATGACTCGAGCAAACATATTGCGGCCAAACTCCCCAGAAACATTGTCATGAGAGAGTTGAGGATCAAGGTATTGTGGGTCTCCGCCTCCCATGACCCAGATTTCATCCGGTCCATGTTGAGGTACAGTGGTACCAAAATAGGTTTCGTCTTTCATAACGTTGCACGCACTGCTACAGAGACTAAGGCCCACCAATAGAAGTAGAGATTTTTGATTCATGTTTTCTAAATTTCCTCTAGATGTGGATTAGCATTGAATTCTTGAGGGACCAAGGAAAAAGCCAGAAGCTTCAATCACTTGCATTGAGTAAAAATATGATTCATTCTTGCTTACATGTCTGAAAGTTTGCAGCAAAAATTTGCTCCTCAAAGTATATGTTTTGGTTGTGGCCTGGCCAATGAGAAGGGCCTTCGCATTGAGAGTCATGTACAAGGCGATAGACTCGTGGCGCAGTTTTCTCCTCAGAAGCATCATCAAGCTTTTGAAAACATTGTCAATGGGGGCATCATCGGTAGTTTGCTGGACTGTCATTGCAATTGGACTGCAAGCTAT
>JAGRAX010000045.1 GCA_020434365.1 Bdellovibrionales bacterium | reverse complement strand
CAATACACGTGTGCGATTGCGATGCGCCATTACTGGAAGACCCAGAGGAAACTTTCGCAAATTTGGTCTATCGAGAATTAAATTCAGAGAGCTTGCTCATTCAGGTGAAATCTCTGGCGTGACCAAAGCCAGCTGGTAATTCTCTGCTTTTTTAATTGATTGAATTTTGGCTGTGAGCCCAGCTCACAGCCTTTTTTATGCGATGACCATTGATGAACTCATAGAAAACTTTCAACTCTTCGACGATTGGGAAGATCGTTACAAATATATTATTGAACTGGGGAAAAAGCTCCCCGAGCTTCCGGAAAAATACAAAACAGACTCCAATAAAGTGCAAGGCTGCGTAAGCCAAGTCTGGTTGGTCATCAATGAAACCCCTCAAAAACAGGATGAGATAGAATTTCTTGCGGACAGTGATGCTTTCATCGTGAAAGGCTTGGTTGCGATCTTAATGATCATCTACAACCACAAAAGCAAAAAAGAAATTGCAGATATCAATATCGAAGAGATTTTTACGAAGCTCAAACTTGAAGGACACATCAGTCCGAGTAGAAGAAATGGCTTCTTCTCCATGGTGCAGAGAATTCAATCTCTCTCGCACCAGGTATAGATTTTTATATCTTTAAAACAGGTTAATTATACAAAGTTTTTCCACATCATCGAAGGCATAGGCACGTCACTTCTTTGATTGTATTTCGCGGAGCTTTTGCTTGCATAATCATTTTCAACTTCACCTGAAACCTCAAAATAAATCAACTGTCCAATGGGCATGCCTGCATAGACTCTACACGGGATCTGCGCAGAAATTTCCAAGGTCCAAAAATTGCAAAAGCCTACATCCCCTTTTCCGGCTGTTGCATGGATATCCAGTCCCAATCTCCCTGCGCTCGATTTACCTTCCAAAAAAGGAACATGCTTCCAGGTTTCCGTATACTCCTCGGTTACGCCCAGGTATAAAACCCCAGGTTTGAGAACAAAACCTTCTGCAGGAATCTCAAATCGTCGAATGGGGTTGTCTTTTTTCGTATCAATAATTGTATCCGTATACACTGCCAAGTGCTTGCCAAGATGAACATCGTAGCTGTTAGAACCCAAGCAAGATGCATCAAAAGGCTCAATCTTGATGCTACCCTTTTCCATCTCTTCGCGAATCTTTTTGTCAGACAAAATCATGCCCCAGCTATACTGCCTTTCCCCCAACTTTTCAATCCCACAAACGGTGCCAGGCACCTTTTCCGGGAAAAGGTGCCATACGAAAATCGGTCGGTCGAAGGCTAAGAAAAAGAAACTTGATATTGTACGCTTTCCGCCTCGCTTTGATCAGTCTCTACGAGACTCATTCCCGCTTTCTCTAGAACCTTTCTTGAAGCGAGATTTTGCGCAGAGCACTCAGCCATAACTTTAGAGAGGCCGAGTTTTTGATGTGCATATTTTAGCATTCCCTGCGCCAACTCTGTGGCATAGCCTCTTCCCCAGCTTGACTTGTGAATCATGTAGCCAAGCTCTGGAAATGCTTTCCCAGTATCTTGTAGCATCACCCATCCGAAAGCTTCTCTAGGATCCTTGATTTCAACCGCCCACACGCCCAAATTTGCTTGGCCTTGAGCTTTCCACTTTTGATGAAGTTCATGAATTTTTTCCAAGGCTTGAGGTTTTTTAAATCCTGTATATTTCATGGTCTGAGCATCTGACATCAACGAAATCAAGAAATCTATATCACCATCAACGAAGCTTCTTACTTGTAATCTCTCCGTTTCGCAGATCTCTTTGAAATCAGATTGAGTCGTCATTGAATGGACTGGGCTGCCTACTCACCATCAAGGGTTATGGCTTTGTTTTTGGCATTGGATTCAACCAGAGCATCAATCAAACAATGGAGTCTATGACCATCTTCAAAGCTCGGGTATTGATCATTGGGCTGGCCTTCTCTTACACCTCGGTAAAAGCTTTCAAATAAATTGATAAAACCATCAACCCAGCCTCCATGATGTTTCGGAGGAAGACCTACGGTCTCTGCCAGCGAAGTTGTTCCTCTCGTAATGGTCGTCACATGTCCATCAGCATCAGCATATACAAGATCATCCTGCGCAGTCTGATCCCAGCGCAGCATTCCCTGATCACCTCCCACTTCAATCACCAAGCTGTTGTGATGACCTGCTGCTACCTTTGAGAACAGAGCCTGAGCTTTGACTCCATCTTCCAACTGCAATTGTACATAAGCTTGGTTTTCAACGGAAGGCGGGCAATGAGCCAATCGATCAAATTCTGCCCTTGCAACCTTCACATGTTTTCCACTCAAAAAATAGAGCAAGTCCAACCAGTGGTGGCCCAAATCAGCCGTCACATAAGAAGGACCGATCATACTAGCATCGGCCTTCCAAGGCTGAGTCAGAGCTTTGAGATTGTAGCTTTGGAGATAGTGTCCTCGAGCATATAAAAGCTTCCCTATCTTTCCCTCTATAATCCATGCTTTCGCCTGCCTGACCATCGGCAAGCATCTATAATTGGAACAAAGACCGTGGATGAGCTGCTTTTGTTTGGCAAGTTCCAGCAGCTGCCGTGATTGCTCAGAGCCAATGGCCAATGGCTTATCTGCCAATACATGTTTGCCTGATTCCAAAGCAGCTTTTGTAACTTCAAAGTGCAGTGTGTTTGGAAGACAATTGTGAATGACATCTATCGAGACATCTTCAATCAAGTCCTGCCAGCTTCCGTAGGAGTTTTCCAGCTGATACTTCTGAGCGAATTTTTGGGAAGAAGCCTGGCTCGAAGCGCAGGCTCCAACAACTTCAGCCCCGGAAAGCTGCTTGAGTGCTCGAACATGAATGTCCCCTGCCAAACCAGTCCCTGCAATTCCAATACGAATAGGTTTTGATGTCATACAGTCATCTGTAACTTGAATTGATTAAATTCGCAAAGAAGTCTATGAAAGGGCTCACTATGGGACAGTTCGTAATTGCAATTGATTTGGGTGGACACAATCTTCGTTTTGGATTGATCAGTGAAAACGGAGAACTGATTTACCAAAAAAAAATCAAAACCGTACAAGATCGGGATCCCGACAAAATCGTCAGACAAATCAGCCAAGAGTGTGAGGAAATTTTGGAAGACCCTGAATACTCCGCATACAACCCAAGTGCCATTGGTATTGGAGTTCCTGGCTTTATCAACTCGACCGATGGCGTGGTCAACTCCTCTCCCAATTTTCCATCCTGGAAATTTTACCCACTTGTTCAACGCCTCTCGCAGAATTTCAAAATTCCCTTGGTTCTCGAAAACGATGCCAATTGCGCAACCGTAGGAGAAGGTTGGATTGGCAATGCCAAAGACGTCCGAAACTTTGTTCTTCTAACCTTAGGAACAGGCGTAGGAGCAGGTGTCATCATCAACCAACAACTCTTGAGAGGCTCTAGAGGCGCGGGAGCTGAGCTAGGTCATATTCTGATCGATCCAGAAGGTTCACCCTGCGGATGCGGAGGAAAAGGATGCTTGGAAACTCTGGTGTCTGGTACCGCGATTGAAAGAAAGAGCGGGAAAAAAGCCAAGGACCTGTTTCAGGAAGCCCTCAATGGAGACCCCCAAGCAAAGAAAATTTTTGAACAGGTGGGAGTAGACCTTGGCATGGCCATAGCAGACATCTGTTTTACCTTTGATCCTGAAAAAATCGCCATCGGAGGACGAGTCGCCCAGGCTTTTGAATTTTTCTTTCCTGCCATTCACAGAACCATGCAAGAGCGTTTGGTCAATCATCCTTCGAGAGATACGCCTGTGGTTCCGGCAAAGTGTGGAGACGACGCCGGTCTCTATGGAGCAGCAAAACTGGCCTTTGAAAAACTCTCCATGCCGCTATTCTGGAAAAGGTAAGCATACAAAAAAATTTGCCTAGCAAAGGTCCTATCCGCTATGTTTTAGAATATCATGTCTATTTTTGAAAAAATCATACAAAAAGAAATTCCCGCCAATATTGTATTCGAAGATGATCTTTGCCTTGCCTTTACAGACATCTCGCCCAAGGCTCCCGTACACATCTTGATCATTCCTAAAACGCCCATTCCCACGGCTGCGGATTTGAAACCTGAGCACGCGAGTCTTATGGGTCACCTTATGATCAAAGCTACTGAAATTGCAAAAGAGCAAGGCCTGGCAGAACATGGTTATCGCTTGGTCATCAATTGCAAAGATCATGGAGGTCAGGAAGTCTATCACCTTCACATTCATCTCCTGGGTGGCAAAAAGCTTTATGGCCTCCCCGTATAGCCTTGAGAGGAGAAACTTGCCTAAAGGTTTGTCTATATATATAGGCCTCTGGTACCATAATAAAACATCATGTCTTCACGTATCGAAACATTGGGCTCAAATCGGAGCATTGCGCTGTTTAAATTCTTCCTGTTAGGAATCCTGTAGAAAATCTATAGAGGTAATCGCCGTGTCAGAAAAAAGCTTAGTCATTGTAGAATCTCCAACCAAAGCACGAACCATTAAAAAGTTTTTGCCTTCCGGCTTTACTGTATTGGCCAGCATGGGTCACGTCCGAGATCTTCCCCAATCAGCTTCAGACATTCCTGCAAAATATAAGGCGGAGCCGTGGTCTCGTCTCGGCGTCAATGTTGAAAATGATTTTGAGCCTCTGTACACCGTACCCAAAGGCAAATCTAAAATCATTACGTCCATCCGACAAGAAATGAAAAAAGCCGATGTCCTATATCTTGCAACAGATGAGGATCGCGAGGGAGAAAGTATTTCATGGCATTTGCTTGCTCTGCTCAAACCAAAAATTCCCGTCAAGAGAATGGTGTTTCATGAAATCACCAAAACAGCCATCAAGAAAGCCCTAGAAAATTGTCGCGAAATCGATCAAAACCTGGTGTCCTCGCAAGAGACTCGACGGATCTTAGATCGACTTGTGGGCTATTCTCTTTCTCCTGTCATCTGGAAAAAAATTGCGTATGGCCTTTCAGCAGGAAGAGTCCAGTCTGCCGGTTTGCGACTTTTGGTAGAGCGAGAACGTGAACGCATTGCCTTTAGAAAATCCACCTACTGGGATCTCAAAGCCGCGCTTGAAAAATCAAAACAAGGATTTGAGGCCAAGCTGGTCAATGTAGATCAAAAGCGCGTAGCCAGTGGAAAAGACTTTGATCCTCTTACGGGAAAACTTCTCAAACCTGGAGACGTAGCTCACTTGGATGAAAAAGCGGTAGATCAGCTCTTGGAAAAAGTAAAATCTTCAGCCTGGAAAGTCTCTTCCATCGAAACCAAAGAATTCAGCTCAAAACCCTATGCTCCGTTCATCACATCAACTTTGCAACAAGAGGCGAACCGAAAATTACGCATGACTGCAAGGCAAACCATGCGGACAGCGCAGGCCCTATACGAGCAAGGTTTGATTACCTATATGAGAACGGACTCTCCAGCGCTCTCAGCTCAGGCCATTGAAGGCGCGCGTAATGCCGTTGAGGAACTGTATGGAAAAGAATACCTTTCTCCGCAGCCGAGACAGTTTGCAGGAGGAAAAGGAGCACAAGAAGCTCACGAAGCTATTAGACCTGCCGGAGAGGTATTTAAACAGCCTAAAGATACCGACTTAAATGGTGAGCAATACAAGCTTTATGACCTCATTTGGAAAAGAACTGTTGCATGTCAAATGGCTGAAGCTCAAAAGCTCTCTATGATCGTCAAGATTGAAGCCGCCAACGCTCTGTTTTCAACCAGCGGAATGAAAATTTTATTTGCGGGATACCTTCGCGCCTATGTTGAAGGCACTGACTCTCCAGAAGAAGCTCTTGAAGACCAAGAAGTATTGCTTCCCGAACTCAAAGAAGGAGATCTTCTTACATTGAAAGAAGTAGAAAAACTCTTTCACGAAACCAAGCCCATTGCCAGATATACAGAGGCGTCGCTCATTCAACGTTTGGAAAAATCTGGAATTGGTCGCCCTTCAACCTATGCAAGCATCATCAGCACGATTCAGGATCGTAACTATGCAAAAAAAATTGGCAACGCGCTTGCGCCTACCTACACTGGCTTTGCCGTTACGCAGCTCTTGGAAAATCACTTTGAGGACTATGTTGATTACGGTTTCACATCCAACATGGAAGAAACCTTAGATGCCATTGCCGAAGGAAAACAAGCTTCGATACCTTATCTCCAAGAATTCTACCTTGGAAAAAAAGGACTTCAAACCCAAATTGAGAAAAAACAAGACAGAATTGATCCCAATGAAGCCAGATCCATTCACATTGCTCCTGTCAAAGATGTAGAACTCAAAGTCGGAAGATTTGGACCTTACCTCATCAAAAAGAAAACCAAGGACAAAGATGAAGTCAGAGCTTCCATTCCTATGGAAATCGCACCTGCGGACCTTACTGAAGAAAAGGTAGAAGAGATTATTGCGGTCTCAGAAAAAGGCCCACAACCCATTGGCCAACACCCCGAAACCAAGGAAAATATTTATGTGCTCCTTGGAAGGTTTGGACCCTATGTTCAACAAGGAGAGATTACAGAAGAGCAGCCCAAACCTCGACGGGCAAGCATACCCAAAGAAATCAACAGCCAAGAAATCACCTTAGAAGAAGCGCTCAAACTTTTAATCCTTCCCCGTGATTTAGGAACGCATCCTGAAACAGGGAAAGAGATCCTAGCCAATCGAGGTCGCTTTGGACCCTACGTGGTTCACGATGGAGATTTTAGATCTTTGAAAAAAGAAGACGACGTCTATGAAGTCACACTAGACCGGGCTCTTGAACTCTTAGCAGAGGAAAAAAAATCTCGTCGAGGCTCTAAAAAACTCAAAGACCTGGGAGAACATCCCAAGTCAGGAAAGAAAATTGCGCTCATGGAAGGCAAATACGGCCCCTACGTTAAAATGGGGACCAAAAATTTTGGGGTTCCTAAAGAAACCGATGTTGAAAAATTTACCTTGGAACAAGCGGTAGAAATCATCAATAAAAAGTAGAGTTTTTGACAAGCTTGATCAAGCTTACGGCGCATCAAAAATGATCTTACGTCAGTACATGTCCTAGACTTGACTCCCAGAACCAGTCAACTAGACTGCGCTCGAATTCACTCATTTAAGAAAGGACAAAGATCATGGCAACAATTTATGAGCTTCCAAAATTACCTTGGGAGGACAATGCACTAGATCCTTACATTTCATCCAACACCATTGGATTTCACTATGGAAAGCACCATCAGGGCTATGTAACCAAGTACAATGCCGCCATTGAAGGCACTGAATATGCAGATCAACCTTTGGAACAGGTCATCCAAAACACCTATGGCAAAGCCGACAAGAAAGGCATTTACAACAATGCGGCTCAGATTTGGAACCACACCTTTTATTGGCACAGCCTTTCCCCCAAAGGCGGACAAGCTCCCACCGGAAGAGTCAAAGATGCAATTGAAAAAAGTTTTGGCAGTTATGAGGAGTTTAAAACCAAGTTTGCTGCGCAAGCTGGAAGTTTGTTTGGAAGTGGTTGGACCTGGCTCGTTCAAAATGGAAGCCAGCTCGAGATTGTACAAACTTCTAATGCAGACACGCCACTCACAGACTCCAATCAAAAGGCTTTGATGACCTTGGACGTATGGGAACACGCATATTACTTGGACTACCAAAACAAAAGACCCGAATACATTGATGTGTTTTTGGATAAACTCGTCAACTGGGAATTTGTAAATCAAAACCTAGGCTAAACAAAGCAAACGAACTTACTTACAAAAGGCGAGGGCCCTGCCCTTGCCTTTTTTTTTGGCGCGACTAGATTGGAGGCATGAAAAATACTGCAAAAACCACTCTTCTCATGGCTCTGATGACGATTCTTTTCGTATACGTTGGAAAGGCCATTGGAGGCCAGCAAGGCATGTATATCGCCTTTACTCTCGCTGTGGCCATGAACTTTTTTTCTTATTGGTTTTCAGACAAGATTGTTCTCGCTCGCTATCGCGGACAAGAGGTCAATGAGGCTAGCGCGCCACAGCTCTATCGCATCGTCCGCAATCTTTCTCAAAAAGCCGGCCTGCCCATGCCAAAAGTTTATATTTTACCCAATCCGACACCCAATGCCTTTGCAACGGGTAGAAACCCCGAGCACGCTGCCGTTGCGGTGACCACGGGAATTATGGACCTTCTAGATGAAAATGAGCTTTCAGGTGTAATCGGCCATGAGCTGAGTCACGTTCAACATAGAGACATTCTCATCGGATCCATTGCAGCCAGTTTTGCGGGCGCCATTGGAATCCTTGCGAGCATGGCAAGATTCGCAGCGATTTTTGGAATGGGAGGATCTGACAACAATAGACGAGGAACAAACCCTCTTGCTCTCATTGCAACGGCCATCGTTGCGCCCATCGCAGCCATGCTTATTCAAATGGCCATTTCGAGATCCAGAGAGTTTGACGCCGATAAGGGCGGAGCCAAGCTTTGCGGAAATCCCATGTATTTGGCGAGCGCCCTACAAAAGCTTGAGCGTGGAGTAGCTCACACTCCTATGGACGCCAGTCCTTCCTCTGCACATATGTTCATCGTTAACCCTTTGACTGGAAAAGGCATGAGTTCTCTTTTTAGAACGCACCCACTAACAGAGGAGCGCGTTCAAAGGCTGCAAGAGATGGCACAAGGATATTAATTCGACACAAAAACCATTTAGGAGGTGATGCTACCTCTTTGCTACGGAAACATTCATCGTATTGACATCCAAGGTCACACACGGTATCGAGTAAAGCGTAATTTTGAGAGGGGCATCACGATGAATACAGTACATAGATTTTTGCTTACATTTGCGACTTTGTTAAGTTTTTCGATACCAAGTTTTGTATGTGCGGCGCACACTCCCGATGAAAAAGATTTCCTTCGCGTTTTTGGTTCAACTGAAAGCTGTCAGTCGGCATTGCAGAATGATCCAAGCTTAACGCTTACATCAATATATCCGGACAATCGTTTAAACAGTATTTACAGTGCTTCTTTGAGCAAAGGCGTAGAATTTAAGATTTCTATTGATCCATGGGATGACAAACATATTAGTCTGGGTCTAAAAAACCAGGATCCTCTTATAAAAATCTTTTTTTCTCGAAAGTTGATTGTAAGCTATAAATTCGATGGATACTCATGGGATAGAAACATACTTTTATTTGAAGACTTGGATCAACAAAAACACTTGGCGAGTATTTTTACAGGTTCCTTTGATCCTTGGGGACCAGATCACCAACAGCAGCTTTATGAAATGGACATGTTCTACAAAACTTTACAAGGCGTTACATCAGATCCTCATTCGATCTATAGCGACGATCAAAGGGAATTTGCTTCTTGCGCGCTCTCCATCTTGAGTCTCTTTGATCCCAATCAAGAATAAAGATCTTTTGCGCTTATCAACGACTCAACGACTTTCTTCTATGTACAACACTTTTGCAAAGATCGGAAGATGGTCGGACATTCCTTTTTGGCTACCGACATCGAAGCTCATCGGATGCCCCTGCTCATTGGTCTGCCCTTTCACGCCCACAACAACTTGCAAAGAGCTCTGATCCAGCTCCCAGCCTTTTTGATCAAAAAAGGTATGAGAAAATAAAATCACATCCAAAAAAGACCAACTTTTTTTCGGATCATAATAATTGCTCCCCGGATGATTCAAAGATGTAATTTTATGAGAAGCTTTCCATTGATCCTTAGGCAATTGATTTTGGATTGGATCGTAGAGCCGATCTTCAAGATCTGTAATATTAAAATCTCCTGCAGCAATCACCAAGGCCTGGGTATCATTCTTCTCTCGAAGTTTCTGAAGATATCGAAGGGACTGCTCACGAAACTTTTTAGGATGATAGGGGGCAGGCAGATGAAGGCTATAGGCAATCAGTTCCTGATCGCGTCCCAAATCAAAATGAGCCTCCAAAATCCCTCGAGTATCCTTTTTTCGGTCTTCCGAAATTTCTTCAAAGGGAACATAGTGAATAGAGGGACTGCCAAGCAAAGGCAAGCGGCTGAGCATAGCCACATCGATGCCCCGCTGGTCTCTCCCCTCAATAAGAACAACTTCATCGTATTGGGCAGGAGCAAGCTCTTTTCTCAAAAGCCGCAAAGCCGTATGATTTTCTACCTCTTGTAGAAACAAGAGATCAGGACCCTTTCCTTCATTTACGCTTAAAATCACGGAAGCCAGGTTTGCAAGTTTGGCCTGCAAACTGTTCTCCGACCAATCCAAATCCAAGCACTCTAGTCTCCACTTTTTGACCGAGATCTTTTTACAAAGCTCCACATGCTCGGGCGCCTTTTTTTGATCCAAAGGCAAAAAAGTGTAGTCGTCTTTGCCACGATCGTGCTTCGTATCGAAAAGATTTTCGACATTATACGTCATCATAGTAAATTCTTTGATCAGCTTTCTCTTACTTTTCGAAGCCATCGAAAACACAGAAAATGAGTACAAAAGCAAAACCAAGGAAATGATACTTAAGACTTGAAGGCCTCGGCCCTTAGATGGATTCATGCTTCATGATTTAACGTAGACCTAGAAATTTGTGAATGAAAAAGCCTATTTTGACTCTCTCACAAATCCATAAACTGCCTCGCTCTCGATACATTCTTTTTTCGACGAGGCCCGCAAAACCTGCTATACCCAAGTCAGTCTCTTGATGACTCAAGAGAAAACAACAGTGTACATTTGACTAAAGGATACGACTGATGATCATATTGATACTTCTAGGACTGACCATTTTTTTAACCCTGACCTACTACCGCTCCTTTTTTGCAGCATGGATCGGGAGTTTTATCTACATCACCTTGTGCAGCATGATTTGGGGAAGCTTAAGCTCTAGCCTATATCAGACTTTTTTGGTGATATCGGTTTTGGGAACCGCAATCCTTGCTGTCCCAGCAATTCGTAAAAAAACCATTTCAAAAAGCATCATGAAACTTCTCTCCAAGATGCTCCCAAGCATTGGAGAAACTGAAAGGATCGCCCTCGAAGCTGGAACCGTATGGCTAGATCGAGAGCTTTTTTCTGGAAAACCCGATTGGGAAAAACTGCTGTGGTTCAAAGTTCAAGACTTAAGTAAAGAGGAACAAGCTTTTATCGACGGTCCTGTAGAAAAACTCTGTGAAATGATGAATGACTGGGAGATCAAACAGGCCTGGGATCTCAAGCCAGAAATCTGGGATTTTCTCAAAAAAGAAAAGTTTTTCGGAATGATTATCCCTAAAGAATATGGTGGATTGGGCTTTTCAGCACAGGCGCACTCTGCTGTTGTCATGAAAATTGGAACACGTTGTAACGCTGGAGCCGTAACCGTGATGGTCCCAAACTCATTGGGTCCTGCAGAGCTTTTACTTCACTACGGAACAAAAGAACAGAAAGACTACTACTTACCCAGACTCGCAAATGGTCAGGAAATCCCCTGCTTTGGCCTCACAGAGCCCGAGGCGGGAAGTGATGCAGCCAATGCCAAAAGTACAGGGGTCATTTGCAAAGGCACCTATGAGGGGAAAGAAGTCCTTGGTATGAGGCTTAACTGGGAGAAACGTTGGATCACTCTGGGTCCAATCTCTACCATCATTGGACTTGCTTTTTCTCTCCATGATCCTGATCATCTTTTAGGAGATAAGGAAAAGCTGGGCATTACTTGCGCTCTGATTCCTTCAAATCTTCCAGGTGTATCTATTGGCGAAAGACACAATCCCCTGGGTCTAGGATTTCAGAATGGTCCCAACTGGGGAAAAGATGTTTTTGTGCCTCTCGACTTCATCATCGGAGGTCCCAAAATGGCCGGACAGGGATGGAGAATGCTCATGGAATGCTTGGCGGCTGGACGTTCAATTTCTCTACCCGCCATGGCGACAGCAAATGCAAAGCTTAGCGTGCGTGTTGCAAGTGCCCACGGAATGGTTCGAGAACAGTTTGGTCTCCCCATTGCCAAGTTTGAAGGTGTAGAAGAACACCTTTCACAAATTGCAGGTTTGACCTATCTGATCGAAGGTGCACGCAGACTGACTGCTGGAGCTGTAGACGCCGGAGAAAAACCATCTGTCATCTCTGCCATCATGAAGGCGTACACAACAGAAATTTGCAGAGGGATCATTACAAGTGCCATGGACATTCGAGCTGGAGCTGGAATTACTTTAGGCCCCAAAAATATCTTGGGTTCAATTTACACTTCGATTCCCATCAGTATTACGGTTGAAGGCGCCAACATTCTCACCCGAACCCTTATCATTTACGGACAGGGGGCTATCCGATGTCATCCCAACATCCAGGATGAAATTGACGCCATTGAAAAAAATGACTTGGATCTATTTGATCGAGCTTTCTTTTCTCATGTCACCTTTGTCATTGAAAACAAGGTTCGAGCTTTCCTTCTCGCTTTGACCGGTGGAAAAATGGCAAAGACAGGAATTGTCAAAAAGCCTTATAGCTCTGCTCTCGGGCATTTGAGTCGACTCAGTGCAGGTTTTGCATTCTTATCGGATGTGGCCATGGGCGTACTTGGTGGAAGCCTAAAAAGAAAAGAAAAAATCAGTGGCCGCTTTGCTGACGCTTTGGCTTGGATGTACTTGGCTAGCGCAAGCATCAAGCGCTTTGTAGATGAAGGCGAAAAGAAGCAGCACGTAGCATTGATGAAGTGGTCTACGCAGTACTGCATTTACCATGCAGAACAAGCTCTAATTGGAATCCTCCAAAACTTCCCCAACCGTTTCATTGGGTGGTCAGTTCAAAAAGTGATCTTCCCTTTTGGAGCTAGATACAAAATGCCTTCTGACAAACTGGGTGCGGTGATTGCAAAAGAGATGGTAGAAAACACTGAGATCAGAGACCTACTTTCTGATTCGGTATACATTCCAACTCATGAAACTGAAGGTTTGGGATTTTTGGAAAAAACTTACCAAATGATTCTCCAAGCCGCTCCGATTGAAAACAAGATCAAGCAAGCCATTAAAAATGGAAGCCTTACGGCGAAAAAAGGAGATCCATTGGCCAAGCTAGCATTTGATCAAGGAATGATTTCTAGAGAAGAGTACGAATTTCTGGAAACCTTAAGCCGCCTGAAAAGAGAGGCCATTGAAGTAGATCATTTTCCACAGGGAGCTTTTGATCTGAATCAAACAAAGGCGTCTCCAAATAAAAAATCTGCTGCGCCCAAGAAAAAGGCCAGCACAAAAAAGACAAGCACAGCTCGTAAAAAGACTGCTGGTCACAGCAGTGAGTCAGCAAGCAAGTCGAGCTCTGCAAGCGCTGGAAAATAGATAAGAAAAATTTATTTTTTCGAAAAGGCCTTAGACTTTATATAGTTCTAAGGCCTTTTTTCTTTGTATTGCGTGATCCACAATGGGTGCAATGTATTTTCCCTTGAGCTTCTCAGGATCAAAAAGGCATTCGTTCGAAACCTTTGCAAGTTCCTCAACATAGGTTTTGACATATCGCCCTTCGGGATCAAATTTTTTGGCCTGGCTCCAAGGGTTGAAAATTCTAAAATATGGCTGGGGATCGCAGCCTGTAGAAGCTGCCCACTGCCAGCCTCCATTGTTCGGAGCCAAATCACCATCTAAGAGTTGTTCCATAAAATACTGCTCACCCCATCTCCAGTCAATGAGCAGATCCTTCGTAAGAAAGGAAGCCACAATCATTCTGACTCGATTGTGCATCCATCCCGTTTTTGCAAGCTGCCGCATCCCTGCATCTACAATAGGAAAGCCTGTCTTCCCTTCTTTCCAGGCTTGAAATTTTTTAGGGTCATTTTCCCATTTGAGATCTCGATATTTCGGGAGGAAGGCTTCTCCTTCAACATTCGGATGCCGATACAAAATATGGTAATAAAACTCTCTCCAAATCAATTCTCGAAAAAATACTGCTTCTCCAGATCGATCTTTTTTCTCAAAAGCTTTCAAATCATAAAATGCAATGATCATCGAAATCGTCAGAGATCCATTTTTCAAAAAATTCGAAAAGCCCGAGGTCCCTTCAATAGAAGGAATATCTCTTTTCTCTTGATATTGATGCAACTTGGGCTCAAACGATTGTAAGGCATATAAAGCCGCTTTACTTCCAGCTTCAGGAATTTTGATGCTTACTCTCTTCTGATTTTGATCAATATAGCTTTGAAGAAGCTTCTCTTGATCAGAGCTAATGTCTAAAAGATCCTTCCACTGCAGTGAAAAAATCTTTTCATTTTTACCTTCAGCTAGCTTTGTTAGATAATCGATGCCTTTTTTTTTTTTTTTTATTCTCTCTTGAATTTCGGGTTTCGAGAACAAATCAATCCACTGTCTCGAAAAAGGAGAATAGACTTGGTAGCCACCCCCTTCTTTTTTTTCGAGTTCGTGAGGTTCAATCAACACATGGTCTCTTTGTTCACAATACTTTATCCCTTGATCATCCAGAAAACTCTTCATGTGTTCATCACGTGTACGTGCAAAAGGTTCATAGTCCCGATTCCAGCTTATACATTCTGGTCTTCCCCAGTCCGATGAAGAAAGCCTTTGCAACAGATCTGGAAAAGTTTGAGAAGGTCCTACATCTAAAAAAAGTAAATCTGAGCCTATGGACCTGAGTTCGTCTCTCAAAGATTTTAGACTTTGTAAAAAAAATTGAAAGCGATGAACTCCAAAATCAGAGCGATCTAAAAATTTGTGATCAAAGCAAAAAACACCCACAACTCTTCCATCGTAGCTTTTCCAAACTTCAGAGAGCGCAGGATTTCCAGCGACTCTCAAATCTCTTCGAAACCAATGAATGGCATAGTCTTTTTTTGACATGGAGACTCTCTTATACACGCATTTCCTTGATCCTTGGAGAAAGAAGGCTTCCCTAATAAAGAACAAGGTAAGGCATTCAGGAAAAATTCAGCCTCCCTACGCTATGATTCAAGTATGTTTACAATAAAAAAACACATCAGCATATTATCGCTTAGCGTTATTCTTGGAGCTTGTGGAGGCACTCTCATTATAGAGGGACAGGATGTCTCGGTGATTTACCGAACGGCTTCCGACTACAGCTACTATCCCAGCAGCTATATCGAAGATCTTTCTTTTACACTGAGAATACCGAGATTTTCGGACGTTGAGCTAGAATATGTCAATTCTCAAATTGAAGACTTTTGCATTCAAACAGAGACCACATATTTTGACGAAATAGAAATTCAAATCGATTGTCCCTTTCCATTTTTAGGACGCTATCGCTTTGATCTTCACAATGATTCACCGGAATTTTGGAATATTTCTGTAAGCACAAGAGTTACGGATCTATTTTCAGTAGACGTACAATATGAAGAGCTAGAAATTTATCCTTGGAGTGACCTAGAGTTTGATTACTGCTATGAATAGATCTTTCAATCTATTTGTACTCAACCTACTCCTTCAGATTTTT
>JAGRAX010000044.1 GCA_020434365.1 Bdellovibrionales bacterium | reverse complement strand
ATATATGTCAGTCCCAAAGGTTTTTGCTCCGTCGCTCCTCCAGGTCCGGCAACTCCTGTAATGCCTATCGCAAGATCGGAATGTGCCATGTTCTGAGCCCCTTGCGCCATTTCCAAAGCACATTCTCTGGAAACTGCCCCATACTTATGCAAGGTCTGTTCCCTTACGCCAAGCTCATTTATCTTGGATTCATTGCTATAGGTCACCCACGACTGCTGGAACACACGTGAAGCTCCCGCAACATCTACAAAGCTAGACGCCAGGCTTCCTCCCGTTATAGACTCCGCCATAGAGATCGTCCATTTTTTTTCCGCAAAGAAATGTATGAGTTGATCCACAAGTTCCACATTGCCTACAGCTACCCAATTTGGAGCCAACTTTCGGTCGATTTCTTGATCGAGCATCAACTCAATTTCAGGCACTTGATCGTGGCGCTTTGGCCACAAAGCAAATGTGACATGGACGCGAGGAAAAGATGCCGTATACGCAATTTCTACCTTTTCTACAGGAAGGTCGGCCACATCAAGACTTTGAATTTTTTCTTCCAAGGCGCTCTCAGGCACCCCAGAAAACTGATACGTACGTTCCACATAGCGTTGATCGTCTCCCAACGCTTTCATCACAAAGGGCCTCACAAAACTCTCGAACATAGCTTTCATCTCTGATGGAACCCCAGGCATGCAAAAAATATGTGACGACTGATGTGATATTCTCACCCCAGGAGCAGTACCCAACGGATTGGACAAAACACACGCGCCTTCGGGCAACATGGCTTGTCTGCGATTGGACTCAGGACAAGGAAGATTCCTCCGAGCATAGCGCTCCTCGATCAGAGAAAAAACTTCCGGATGAAACACTAATTCTTTGCCTATTGTAGTAGCCAAAGCTTCAAAAGTCAGATCATCCTGCGTGGGACCTAAGCCTCCCGTACACAAAACCAATTCGCTGCGTGAACATGCGAGCTCCATAGCTGAAACAATATCCTTCACGCGGTCTCCCACACTTTGGTGAAAGCGCGGCGCAAGCCCCATTAGGCTACATTGGCGACCCAACCATGAAACATTGGTATCTATACGTCGTCCATCTAGAAGTTCATGACCCAAGGTTAGAATTTCAATGTTCATAAAAAAACTTTCAAGGCCCAAAGAAAGTGAAGCGTACACAAGGCGTAGATCCCCGCAACAAGGTCATCTGCCATTACGCCCCAACCTCCTTTTAGTTTTTCGTCGATCTGTCTTGCAGGATAAGGTTTGACAATGTCATAAAAACGAAACAAGAAAAACCCTGCCAGCATCCAAGGCCACTCTATAGGAAATCCCAAAACAGAGATCCAGACACCCACAGCCTCATCGATGACAAAACGACCATCATCTTCAATGCCTTCCATTTTTTGAACGCTTTGTATCGCATAAGCTCCCAATACTGTTGTAAGAGCGATCCCCACGATATCAATTTCTATGGATCTCTCAGGCAAAATACAGAAAAGAAATAGAGCAAATGCAGAACCCACCGTACCGGGGGCAATAGGAGAAAAACCTGCTCCAAAAAAACTCGAAAGAAGTACAGAAACCTTCTGCAATAGCGTGGACTGGCCCCAAAATTTGAAGCCTCGAATACGAAAAGAGCTTTGATTCACGGCCTCTTAGCTAGCACAGAAGGTTCATTCTGACTATGACTGGTAGATTTTTGTATCCACTTTTCATGTGGCACAGAGGTCCCAAGATCCAAAGTTTAGGACGAAGCTGTCTCAAGAACTTCGAGCGAGGGAAGGCCTTGTTTTTAACTTGTTATAATTACATAACTTTTTTGTAAAGCTTGGAACACAAAGCTGGCACGGTCCTTGTATTATTAAGGGGTGGTGAAACGGATTCGACAGACAAAAAAAAGTTTTTATGATGTAAAATGTCTCTTGAATAATATAACGCCAGGTGTTAATGATAATGAAGGAACAGAGTGTCAAACATGACAAAACGTAAACTACATATGCTTCTTCTCTTCGGACTTGTGGCCATTCTTACCACGGGATGTCAGAAGTACAATCGCCAAAACCGCAATCTCATTCAACGCAGACCGATGCCCAGAGACAACCAAGCGGCAGCTTTTTTGGTTCATGGTCAAACCGCCAACTATATTAATATTGATCAACGTGGAGGTGTCGGCAGCAACTCCAACGGCGTTGGTGACAGAACCCCCAATCCTTCGGGCCAAAGCAGCGGCGTTGGTGGCCGTGGTGGAGGTTCTTCTCAGTGTTATGTAGGTTTGGCTTCAGTCAATACTTTTGGTGAGAGTTATCTTTATAATGGGTACCCAACCAATGGATTCAATACTGGATATCAGTTTCCCGTTTTTTGTGATCCTGATTCTAAGATCCATGTTTCACGCACAACCATGTATGTGTCTAGCAGCACAAGAACCATGTACGCTGTGCCTTACGATTATTTTTCAAACAACGCTGTAGCGGGAGCAGCCATACCTTTTGACGTTGGATTTCCCATCGGTACCGTAGCGTCTTCCATCACTGGATTCTCTGTCATGATTTCTCAAGATGGCCGCTCTCTCGCCATCACTCGAGAGTCAAAAGGTCAGAGAGGCGCTTATCCGAGAGTGATCAAACAAATCAGCGCCAGAGGGCAAGGCAAGTTCATAGATGCCTCTTGGGATGACCTTACAGATGACGAGCCGAGATTGTACCTCTCTTCTGAAAGCACCAATGGTTATAAGATTTTTATCATTCCTCTGAGCGCATTGGCAAAACCCGGCCAGCTTTCTATGTTGATGAGTTTTGGCCAAACCACCTCGGGACAATTCAATCCAGCAATCAACAGTTACATCATGCCCTTAAACCCTTTCAACGCCAACACGGCTCGTGGAATTTTAGAACTCAATGTTCCCGCAAGACCCGGAAAGCTCTCAAGCAACCAAGGTTTGACCGTTGCCTTGCTTCAAGGCTTAGGACCCATGGCTTTTGATTTCGAAACTTCATTGAGTCAAAACACATCCGGAAAACCTACACTGGCCGTAAGCAAAATGTACGAGTGGACCAATCGATCTGAGCCTGGCGTGAGCGCAGCCAATACAAATTATATCGATGTAGCTGTGGGCGTTGCACAAGGTCAGGGACAAATGTTTCTCCTCGGAGAAGATCGTATAGACTCATTTTTATACTATGATCCAACGACACATGAAGGAGCATTAGAAAACGCGTGGGCCTCAACAGCACCTGAAGAAAAAATCTTCAGCGGTGTTCAGTTTACGAGTATCGAGATGGGCGCTACAAATTTCCTTACCGTTACAACGAGAAAGCAGGGACTCTTTACCTTTGTTGTCGATGACTTTGGAAACATGCTTGCCAACTTGAACTGGGATCAGCCTGATGTCGCCATTTCTAATATCATCGATGCTAGCCCTGTACCCGCTGAGGCTCAAATGCCTGCAAACCTTTACAAAAAGGAAGACATTCAAGCAAAGAACTCTAGAAGCGAAGATGATTTTAGCTTGGACGAAGAACAAGTCACTGAGTAATCAGCCTTTCTTCTTTGCAAAACATTTTTGATTCGTTAACTTACAACATACTTTGAATAGAATTCTGGGCATAGATTATGGAAGCAAAAGGATCGGCATTGCCATTTCAGATCCCTTAGGTCTCACAGCTCAGCCCCAAAAACATCTGGTAATGGGACCAAAGGTATGGACCGAAATTCGCGATCTCATCGCAGAAAAGGATATTCAAAAAGTTGTTGTGGGAATCCCCCTGGCTATGAGCGGCAACAAAAGCGCCATGACTCTTGAGGTTGAATCTTTTTGTGAAAAGCTCAGAGACATCACAAAACTTGAAGTCATTGAAGTTGACGAACGTTTGAGTTCCAAAGCAAGTGAGCGACTCTTGATCGAGGCCGACGTGTCCCGGAAAAAAAGAAAGAGCGTGATCGACTCTATGGCTGCGTCCATGATCCTCCAAAGTTATCTCGACACGCAAAGTTAGTTCACAATAACGCCCTCCTTCTTCAATTCATTCGCCAAAAAAGCCTTGGTGAATTATGATTTTGTGTACATGAAAAAATTATTTGCCATGGGATTGGCCCTCGCCTTCGGAGGCTTAGGACTCTGCACTTATCTCTTTTTTTGGGCTCCGTCCCCAAAAGAGCAAACTGTGGTGGTGATTGAGCCTTCGAGTTTGAAAGCCATTCAAAGCCTTTTGAGGAGAGAGGGGGTGCTTGAGCATCCCTTTGCTTTTGAAATGTTGGCGCGGATCAGCGGAAAAAGCAAAAAAGTGCAATCAGGGGAATATCTCTTCGATCGTCCCAGTTCTCCTTGGCAAGTTCTACAGACCTTGAGCCATGGAAAAGTTTTACTGCACAAAGTTACCATCCCCGAAGGATATACGCTGGCAGACATTGGCAAACTTCTCTCAGATGAAGGCCTCGTTACAATCGACCGGTTTCAGGATCTTGTTCGAAACTCAGACTGGATCAAAAGCCTCAACATTGATGCCACAAGCCTAGAGGGCTATCTGTTTCCCGATACGTATCATTTTTCAAAAAGTGAGAGTGAAAAGCAGATTCTTCAAAGCATGGTCAAGCATATGAATCAGGCCATCAAAAGTTTGGGGCCTGTCCCCTTATCTGAGTATGGGTGGAGTCGGCATGACTGGATTACCTTTGCGTCTATCATTGAAAAAGAGTCTAGTGTGCTTGAAGAGCAGCCCTTGATTTCATCGGTGTTTCACAATCGGCTCAAAAAAGGAATGAGATTGCAAAGTGATCCTACAGTAATCTACGGAATCAAAAACTACGATGGAAACATTCGAAAAAAAGACCTTCTCACACCAACACCTTACAATACCTATACCCAAAAAGGCCTTCCACCAGGACCCATTGCCAGCCCTGGACTAAGCTCACTCAAAGCAGCCGTGTATCCGAAAGAAAGTGCGTATCTATATTTTGTCGCCAACCGAGCTGGACGTCACATTTTTTCTGAAAATTATGAAGACCATCTGAAAGCTGTCGCAACCTATCAGCTCGGAAAATAAAAAATCACACAAACAAATCGTATTCGCTCACGTCTGCAATTTTTTCTGAAATGATTTGACCCACTTGGTAGTTCCCCGACTCAATCCAAACATTTCCATCGATGTCCAGTGCCTGGCCTTCTGTTCTCCCCACAAAGGCGAAAGGTCCCTGATCCAGTTTGCGATCAATGATGATTTTTTGCGTGCTTCCAAGAAGAGATTGATTCTTGGATGCAGAAATACTCTGCTGCAAACGCATGATTTGATCCTTGCGATCTTCCTTGACTGCTTCCTCAATTTGATTGGGCATCAAAGCTGCCGGCGTACCTTCCTCAGGTGAATAAGTAAACACGCCCAAACGATCAAACTGCACCTTTTCCACAAAAGAAAGCAGCTTTTCAAATTGCTCCTGCGTCTCCCCGGGAAATCCTACAATCAATGTCGTACGCAAAACCAAACCCGGAATTTTTGCCCGAAGCTCATCCAAAAGCTCCATCGTCTGTACTTCATCAGTTTCTCGGTTCATCGAAGCCAGCAAGTCGCTATCGATATGCTGCAATGGCATATCAACATAGCTACATATTTTTGGGCTTGAAGCGATCAAATCTACAAGCTCTGAACTAAAATACTGTGGATAGTTGTACATCAAGCGGATCCATTCCAAGCCTTCGATTTGTACCAAGACTCGAAGCAAACCCAAAAGATCGGCTCCGTCCCCTCGATCATGTCCATAGTCGGTGAGATCCTGAGCAATCAAATGAATTTCTTTGGTTCCCTGCTCTACAAGTTGCAACACTTCCTTCTCAATGGAGACAATGCTTCGGCTCCGTCCCTGGCCTCGAAGTTTTGGTATAATACAGAAACTGCAGTCGCGAGAACAACCTTCTGCTATTTTCACATACGCCGTATGAGGTGGAAGCGTAGAAAGCCTCGGCGTTGCGTAGTCATATACAAACTCTGGTTTTCTTACCTGCGAGCGCGCCATAGGAAGCTGTGTTTTTGAAGCTGAGGGCAAAAACTGTGAAATGTTTTGAAACTCCCCCGTCCCTACAAAATGATCCACTTCGGGAAGCTCTCGTTCCAATTTTGCTTTGTATCGCTGTGCCAGACATCCCGTGACAATGAGTTTTTGAAGTTTGCCATTTTCTTTGAGCGCAGCGGTCTCCAAGATTGTGTCGACAGATTCCTGCTTCGACTCTTCAATAAACGCGCAGGTATTGACCACCATCACATCCGCTTGGTCTTGATCATGCGTGAGCTCATAGCCATCTTTTTGCATGAGGCCCAACATCACTTCAGAATCCACCAAATTTTTTGGACACCCTAAGCTGATCATTCCCACTTTGATTTTTTTACTCACGTTTTTGATCTCCCCAATTTTACAAAAAAACTAAAACCCAAAACCTTGTTGCTCATCTAAGGGAATGATCACAAAATCTTTTGGAGTTTGATGAGTAAAACTTTCTTTTTTCATATTGCTTTTGACTCTTTGATCTTGGTACTCAATGGTGTATTGCCCTCCAAAAGAATCTAAAATTTTTGATCTTCGAATCACATAAGGCGCCTGCATCGAGACCCAAAGATGAATTGAACTATCCTGATCCAAAGGATTGGAGTGAGGCGTAAATAAAATGTGTCCCAATTTTTCTGATTCTTGTTTTTCTTCGCCGACCCAAGATACTTTATATTGATCCACTATTTCTTTTTGCCCCAAGAGCAATCGAACCAAAGCAGGAAACTCCTCCAAAGGTTTTTGTTTGCCTTTCATGCTTTGCTTGTCTTCGTAGTCAATGATTTCAAAATTTTTTCCATCGGCCAAAAAAATTCTTTTGTAAGGCTTTTCATACTCCCACAACATTTGATTGGGTTTTTGCACGCGAAGCATCCCCGAAGCTTCTTCCTGAGGACCACTTGGCTTTCCATCGCTCCCCACCATACTTTGAAGCTGCCTAAAATTGGCCTCAAACCCAGACAAGCTCTGATAGTGAGAAATCATTTTTTCCAATAGCTCTCGAGAAGGGTCACTGCTTTTTACAGCCCAAAGTTCAAGCGGAACAAACAAAAATATCAAAAAAATAATCGCGTGTCTCATATCTCATCCTTGAAAACGACTCTGCAAAATCTCTCTGGGCTTTCCGGATTCACCCGGCGCCAAAAAGCCTTCATCATCCATGCGTTCAACCAAACGCGCAGCTCGGTTGTATCCAATTCGAAGTCTTCTTTGAATCATCGAAATCGATGCCTGACCGTGATCCCTCACCAGTTCCAAGGCCTTATAATACATCTGGTCTTCTTCAGAATCTCCCTCTACAGAAAGTGAATGTTCATCATCAATGGGTTTGAGAATTTCCTCGTTGTACTCGGGATTGGCTTGTTTTTTCCAAAAAGAAGTGATGCGCTCAACTTCCTCGTCCGTAACAAAAGCGCCATGAATCCGCTCAATTTTAGAAGTCCCTGGAGGAAGAAACAACATATCCCCAGCCCCCAACAAAAGTTCTGCGCCATTGGCATCTAAAATGGTTCTAGAATCTATCTTTGATGAAACTTGAAAAGAAATTCGAGAAGGCATGTTGGCTTTGATTACGCCTGTAATGACATCTACCGAAGGCCTCTGCGTCGCCAAAAGCAAATGAATTCCCGCAGCTCGAGCCATTTGCGCCAAACGAATGATGGATTCTTCGACTTCTCTCCCCGCCACCATCATCAAATCTGCTAACTCATCAATGACGATCATAATGAAAGGAAGCTTGCCCGTATGCTCATCTGGAGAAACCTTATCTTCTTGTGCCAGACCATCAAATGCAGGTTGAGATTCTGTATGGCTTTGGTTTTTTAGATATTCTAACACTTTAACATTGTAGCCTTCAATGTTTCGAACCCCCAAATGCGCCATCATCCGATACCGCCGTTCCATTTCTGAAACTGCCCATCGAAGCGCTGCTGATGCTTTTCTTGGATCTGTAACTACAGGAAGAAGCAAGTGAGGAATATGGTCATACAAAGAAAGTTCCAACATTTTAGGATCCACAAGAATCATACGAACATCTTCTGGCGTAGATTTATACAGTACGGAACAAATCATACTGTTGATGGAAACTGATTTTCCAGCTCCCGTTGCCCCAGCTACAAGAAGGTGAGGCATTTTGCGAAGATCTCCAACAAAAGGCATCCCCGAAATATCTTTTCCAATGGCAAAACTGAGTTTGGAAGATCGTTTTGTAAAAATAGAATCTCCAATGATTTCCTTAAAATACACAACCTGCCTCTTGCGGTTGGCCACCTCGATGCCAATGACAGCCTTTCCAGGAAGAAGCGCAATTCTTACCGACATGGCTTTGAGCGCCAAGGTCAAATCGTCATTGAGTCTTGTAATTTGATTGACTTTTACTCCTGGAGCAGGCTCAAATTCATACATTGTCACCACAGGTCCAGGCTGAACCTCTACAACTTTTCCATGAACGCCAAAATCTTTTAATTTGTTTTCTAAAATATGCGCGTTTTCTAACAGTTCATTTTTATCAATTTTAATTTCTTCAACTTTTGGATCATCGAGCAGATCAACATCCGGAAGTGTAAATACAGAAGTGTTTTTTTCTTCCACTTCTGTTGTAGTTCTTTCTCTCGAAGGCAAGTTCGAATGTTCATCCAATTTTTCTTTTTTATTTGGAAACACGATGGACAAATTCTTTAGAGATTTGATTCCGTCTTCCAGAGAGAGACTTTGCTCTTTTTCTTTTTTGGCTTCTTGTATCTTTTTTTCTTTGCTGTTTTGGATTCGAAGTTTTTGTTTGATAGGAATTACATTTTCTTGACTTTGAAAGACCTGCTCCATGCTTTGCTCAATTTTTCGTCCTTCTTTCGAAGCAATGCTTGCTAACATCGCATAAAAATCTTGCATCAAATTCCAAGACTTCTGACAAAGTTCTTTTAAACTGCGTACACAAGCCTGTCCAAACCTTGTCAGCACTTTCACCATCAATGAGATGCTCAAACCAAAACTCAAGCGAAACGAAATCATCATGAGCGTTGAGGCCAGAACCAAGGCGCCATAAAAACCCATTTTATTGATGCCTACATTTCGATATAACATCCCCAAAGCACCTCCCCAATACGGCATGTGCTCGGGGTTTGGCTGCGCAAGGCCGCCCAAAAAAGTGGTGGAAAAACTCAAAATCACAAGTCCAAAAACTCTGCGGGAACTGGATAGAAAGTGAGGAGAAAAAACCACCGCCCATACACAAACAAAAAGATAGAGAGGCAAAAAATAAGAAGCATAGCCAAAAATCTGCATTAAGACATCGGCCACATAGCTGCCCCAAAGACCACCAATGTTGTGTACCAGTTCTTGTCCCGAAATGTAGGTACTCAGCGATGGGTCATTAGGATGATAGCTCCACAGAGAAAGTCCTGTAAACAAGGCCATACCAAAGAGAACAAATCCCAGCAAATCACGTAAGGCTTGAGAATGTTGAGGTTTTTTTTCTCTTTTCTGCCGTATTTTCTTATCTTTTTTTCTACCCATTCTTAACTTACAGTTCTTTCTGTTGATCTTAGGCGGGCTCTTTGACAAAACCTCGCCTGTAAAAGCACAAAACTATCTGCAATTGACCTCAAAATCAATGGGCATTTGTGAGGGGACTTTCTATAAACTCGCCTTACGCAAATTGAACAATCGGAACAATCAGAGGAGAGCGATTGATTTCATTTTTGAAAAACCTTTGAACTTGAATCCGAAGATCTTCTTCTATTTTTTCTACATCTCTACCTTTGACTGTCGAATATTTTCTCTCCAGCATCGAAATCAAATCATCGAACATATCCTCTTCATTTTCTGTACAAAGCCCCCGAGTCTCAATGAGGGGAGGATCTAAAAGTGTAGACTTGGCCTGGTCAATTAGAAGCTGAACAACAAGAACTCCTTCTTCAGCCATCCTTCTCCGTTCTTTCAAGTAGGGTTCATCAAAGGTCGCAAAATAGGGCTTATCGACCAAAAGAGGTTTGAGATCGAGTCTTTGGCCTTTTTGAACTTTGTCTCCCTGAAAAAACATTTTTTGTCCATCCTCAATCAAGAATACATTATCCTTTTGCATCCCGACTTCCAAAGCTAAAGCTTTATGCGCATCCAACATGCGATATTCTCCATGACAAGGAATAAAAAACTTTGGTTGCACAGTCCGAAGAACTGTTTTCAAATCTTCACTGTATCCATGTCCAGAAGTGTGCACTCGAAACTCTCGATCTGTAATCACCCGAGCACCTTTGCGATAAAGCTCATCAATCATATAGTAAATCGAACGTTCTCTTCCTGGAATGGCCCTGGAAGAAAAAATCACCGTGTCGTCTTTTTGAATTTTGATGTTTCTAAATTGATCTTTAGATAATCGATGCAGAGCCGACCGATATTCTCCTTGGGTTCCTGTACAAATGATCATGACCTGATCTCGAGGCGTGGCTTTTAGGGTTTTTTCATCAATCAGAATGTTGTCGACATTTTTGAGGTACCCCAACTTTTTTGCGATCTCGATATTCCCAACCATCGAACGCCCTAGAGGAAAAACTTTTTTCCCCTGTCTTTTGGCAATCTCAAACAGTTCTACAACACGTGGCACATGGGAAGAAAAAGTTGCAACGATGGTCCACGCTTTGGACTGTGAAATGCAATCCTCCAATCCAACTTTTACTTCATCTTCTGAAACTGTGCTTCCCGGAACAGGTGCATTGGTACTGTCGGATAAAAGCAAATACACGCCTTCCTTGGAAATCTCTGACATGCGTTTGAGATCTGTTTTTTTCCCATCTGGATGATGATCATCAATTTTAAAATCCCCTGTGTGAATGATTTTTCCCTGGGGCGTATCCACACACACCGCATAGGCATCCGGAATAGAATGCGCAACTTCAATCCACTCCACTCCAAAAGTCCCGGTAGAAATTTTTTCTCCTTTTTCTACCGTATGAAGATAGCCCTCTTCTTTGATCTGAAATTCTGAGAGTTTTTTCCGCACTAGCTCCATGGTAAATGCTGATCCATACATAGGGACAGGACGTTCAGAAAACAAAAACGGAACCGCTCCGATATGGTCTTCATGACCATGAGTCAAGATCATGGCCTGAAAATTAAGTTTGGGATCTAAAAGATAAGAAAAGTCTGGAAGAATGATGTCAATGCCGGCGTGTCGACCATCAGAAAACATCATTCCACAATCAATAATAATGGCATCTTGACCGGATTGAAGAACCATGAGGTTCATCCCAAATTCACCCAGTCCCCCAAGAGGAAGTAACGTCAATCCTGTATTTTTCATAGAGGCTACACCTATCATAGCTGGAGACATGCAACCAGACTAAGTTTCTCTACAGCCAAGCAAAACCTTCAACGCTCATCAGAGAATTGAATCGAATCAACTTGGCTTTTGGCCCAATCAATATTTTGTGTCAGATCTTTGGCATCAAAATCTACTCCAAGAAACACCATACGCAGCCGATCCTTGGCATGAGAAAATGCAATCCACTGAGGATAAGATTGAGATTGCACATGAAATGCTTTGGGTCCGTATTCGATTTGATGACATTGATCCTTTTGACAGATACGGAGTTTTTCGAGCCAATGATCTGTCGTTGATATAAAAGCTTTTTCTTTCTGATCATTGGATAAAATGATGGTTTTTGTTTTCTTCTTGGTTTTTGTCCAGCTTTCTCCGGGTTCGATCACCTTTCCTTTTAAAAGATCAAAAAAATTTTTAGGCTCAAGATCTATCCCCACACTTTGTTTCATGTGATCACGAGTAGAAATGATGGTTTTTGTTTTTTCTTTCAAGTCCAAAAGAGTAAGTTCCCCAGACTCGTACAACAAAATACCTACGGTCGCACCAGCACTTCGAAGAGTCGCCGCAAAACGGTCTCCTTCGATCCATACTTTTGCAGAGAGATTGTACTTGGCAAGTCGATACGGAAGATATTCGATTCGAACTTTCAAGAACGCTTGATGAAATTGCAGACGCTCCTGCGCAGCTTGCTCCCAGTAGGACTTTGAAGACATAGGTTGAACCTGCCTTCCTGCGCAGGCATGTAAAAAGATAAGAAGAAAAAAAAGGCTACATTGTAGACAATTCCTTAATTTTTTGCCTAAATTTTTGCTTCGCATGTGCGTCTTCTACCATATCGACAAGCTTTTGATAGTAGTCTCTCGCCTTTTCATGCTGTTTCATCTTGGTCAAGGCTTGGGCATAATGCTCAATGATGATGGGTTCATTGGGCGCCCCTTGCATGGCCTGCTCAAGAAGCTGCATGGCCTTTTGATATTCTTGTTTTTGATAGTAGACCCATGCCAGACTGTCCTGAATATACGCGTCCTGCGGTTCAAGTTCCAACGCTCGTAAAATGAGTTTTTCTGCCTCTCCCAATTTGATCCCCCGCTCCGCGTAGGTATAACCCAAGTAATTGAGCGCATACGCATGGTTGCCGTTGAGCGCGAGCACTTTTTTTAAACTCGTCTCTTGAGCAGAGAAGTTTCCTGATTTTTCGTAGGTTTCCGCCAAAGCAAACCAAATGCCTTCGTCATTTTCATTTTGAGCTACGGCTCTCTCCAAAAGCGTTTTAGATTTATTGATTTGATTTGTTTTTAAATACAGGGAAGAAAGTGCCAAAGTAATCGCCGTTGCTTTGGGTTTTTCTCTGTGAGCTTTGACGAGAACTTTTTGAGATTTTTTATCTTTTTTGAGATGGTGAAGAATCATTGCTCTAGCGATTACAGCATTTTCAAAGGAATCTGATGTTGCTTCCACTCTCTTAAGATGTTTGACTGCAGCTTCATAATCTCCCAAGGCATTTTCAACCACGGCCAAATAATACAAATGGTCTCCCAAGGCATAGGGATCCTTTGCAAGGGGCAACAAGGTTTCACGGCTTTGCTCAAGTTTCCCCAATTGATAGTAAAACAATCCCAGGCGCACACGAAAAACAGAAAGGTCAGGATATTTTTGAATCATTTGCTCTGCCACTTGCGCTGCTTTTTCAATCTCATTTCGCTGTAAATATTCATCCATCAAATGGCGATGGACTTCGATATCTGCGGGTGAAGCTAGCGACGCCTGCTTGAAAGCCTCCAAAGATTTATTTTTATTTCCCAAATATTGCTCAATGAATCCTATGGCTTTCCATGAAGCTGAAAAACTTGGATCGATGGCTACGGTCTGTCGATAGGCCTCCAGGGCTTTTTGAAATCGGAGTTGTTCGGCATACACTCTGCCCAAATAATAATAGGCAAAAATATGCTCTGGATCTTCTTCAAGAATCGACTCTAGCAAAAGCTGAGACTTCTGAAGCTGGCCCATGTCAATGAACACACTCGACAATGAAAATTTCACGTCGATCAAATCCTGTGCTTCGGTGTCCGAGGCTTGCATCTGATCCAAAATTTCATCAAAGAGCGTGATGCTTTCCTCAAACTTTTGTTCTAGTGCATAGAGCTTGGCCAAAAAGAATTTTCCCTCCCAATATTTTGGATCTAGATCAAGGCTCTGTAGCGCGCTCTTTTTAGCTTCGGGTAGATCTCCTGCACGTGCAAGCTCTAAGGCCCATCGGAGCTGTAAATACGCTGAACTTGGATTTGCCTTGGCCGCCAAGGAAAAAAACGTTTTGGCCTCATCAAAGTTTCCCTGATGAAAGGCGTATTCACCCATCAAGGTATATTGCAGTGACGATTTGGACACGACCGCGCTTTGATCCTTCGATCGCTCCTGCGACATCAATGCTGAGCTGTATGATACGATGCAAAGAAAAAACACAAGTTGTATCAGCGGGCTTTGCCTCGCTCTATGGGGATGGATTTGATTCATAGCTTTGGACTGCGTCTCCTTCTATTGTACCGTTTTCTTCTCTATAAGCTCAAGGAGCTTTTTGATAAAAACCTACACGTATCGTTGCACAAGCCGCTATACAAGCGGTTTCTGCGCGAAGCACATTGTCAATGAGTCGATAGGCCGTGATATTTTTCTCTTCAAGCAGGGTCCGCTCCTCTTTCGATAGAGAAGATTCTGGACCAATCACGTAACTTAAGTTTCCTTTTAATGAATGGTCAAAAAATGAAGAAAAGTTCCGATCAGAAGTTTCGTCAAAATAAAGATAATGAGCGCTCAAATCATGTTCCATCGCTGCATCAAGAGATGTGAAAATTTTGATCTCCGGAAGATAAGGGTTTCCACACTGCCTTAAGGCTTGGAGACTCACACGCCTAAGCTTTTCCAGTTTCTTTTCTTCGAGCTTGTGTTGGCCTCGATCTGCATCATAAAAATGAATATGGTCCACGCCCATTTCCGTGAGTTTTTCCACCATCCAAGACATAGCATCAAAAGAAATTACAGCCTGTATCGCAGTAACCTGGAGCTCGGCACGAGGGAAGCGTTTGCAATCGATCACTTCCAAACTCATTTCTCGAGCAGTGGCTTTTGTAATCACAGCCTTTGCCACAAGACCTTGTGTATTGAGAACTTCTACCTTGTCCGACGTTTTTTTTCTCAGAACGCGATGAAGAAAATGAAAAGTTTCGGAGTCACATTCAATGATGTCTCCCACTTCATAAGAGCCTGGAATAAAAACGCGCCATACCTGAGCCGCTACATTTTTGGACTTTGGCATAAAATTTTTATTCGACGTTGCGCACGGAACAAATGCGGTTTCGGCCTTTTTCTTTGGCTTGATACAAATATCGATCAGCAACTCGGAGTAAATCATCCGGAGAAGAAAACTGTCCAGACTGCAAAGAAGCCACTCCCAAACTTACGGTAACTTTGACATCTTTTCCATCAACTTGAGTCGACAGCTTTTCAACGATACTTCGAATTCTTTCAGCCAAAATCAGGGCATTGTCCAAAGCCGTAGCCCGAAGCATAATTGCAAACTCTTCTCCACCATATCTTGCAAAAGCATCATAAATTCTCAGCTCTTTTGCAATTCTTTGAGCTACAGTTTGAAGCACCAAGTCGCCCGCCTGATGCCCGTAAGAATCGTTGATTTTTTTGAAATGATCCAAATCAAAAAGCATACAAGTCAGCGGCAAGTTCGAGCGCTGCGCATAGCTGATCTCCCGATTGAGCATATCCATAAAATAGCGCCGATTGTAAATTTTGGTCAGAGGATCCCTCATCGCAAGGTTTCTGAGATTTTCCTGATGTCCTACATCGATTGAGTCTTCAAAAGAAAAACGCAAAAGCACATCTCCCATTTGAATCTTGTCTCCATCATTAAGAGCGCTGTGTGAAATGGGGGAACCGTTGACGAAAGTCCCATTGGTACTGTCTAAGTCTGAGATGGTATAAGAATCTTCATGACAATCTACGCGGGCGTGGCGCCTGGATACACCCTCTTCCAAAATGACAATGTGGCATCCCTGCTCACGACCTAGTACCACCGAATCTTCTTCAATTTTAAACACTTCTCCCAAATGAGAGCCCTCAAGCACAACCAAGCATGGGATCTTTTTTTTCTCTTCATCAGAAATCTGTGCAATGTTTGATTTGACAACAGTTGTTTCACTCATACTTTTTACCCATCGTTTGCGCTTAGAGTTTTAATCTTCCT
>JAGRAX010000043.1:9299-15600 GCA_020434365.1 Bdellovibrionales bacterium | reverse complement strand
CGCTCTTAGAGAAGACACACAGCCAAAATCATGAGATGTACAACGAGTATACGGATGTCAGTGTTTCAGAAGAACCCAAGATAGATCCGTCCATGCTTCGTCAGAGTTTTGAAGGTTTCCCACAACTTTCAGAATTTGAAGTGGTTCGCCACTATACGCAACTTTCTCAAAAGAATTTTTCCATTGATGCAGGGATGTATCCACTTGGATCTTGTACTATGAAGTATAATCCTAAGATCAATGATCTTGTGGCTTCAGATGATCGGTGGACACAGCTGCATCCTTATACTCCTGAGCATTTGTCGCAAGGTGCGCTGTCTCTTATGTATTTACTTCAAGAGGCATTGGTTGCGATTACAAAACTACGAGCCTGCAGCCTACATCCGGCAGCGGGAGCTCATGGTGAGTTGGTAGGCGTAAAAATGATTCGCGCCTATCACGAAAAAATGAACCAGAAACGTGATGTGATTTTGGTTCCAGATTCAGCGCATGGGACCAATCCTGCCAGCGCAGCCTTAAGTGGATTTTCTGTGCGGGAGCTCAAGTCAAATGCTCAGGGATTTATTGATCTAGAAGAAGTTCGCAGCAAACTCGATGAGCGTGTCGCAGGAATCATGATGACAGTTCCAAATACATTGGGAGTTTTTGAGCAGAACATCAGAGATATTTCTTCTTTGATGCACGATCATGGGGCTTTGGTTTATTGTGACGGAGCCAACTTGAACGCGCTGGTTGGACAGGTTGATTTTTCAAAAATGGGTGTGGACGTAATGCACATTAATCTCCACAAAACTTTTTCAACGCCTCATGGTGGAGGTGGACCAGGTGCGGGTCCTGTCGTTGTCTCCGAGCGTTTGGAAAGCTTTTTGCCCAAGCCTCTCGTCATTAAAAATGCAGACGGGAGTTACGGCTTGGAACAATCCAGAGAAAGCTCTGTAGGGCGCTATCGAAGTTTTTATGGTAATTTTGGAATGCTACTGCGCGCGCTTTGTTACATCTATGCATTCGGCTGTGAAAAAATTTCTATGATCAGCGAAGTTGCTGTTCTCAATGCAAATTATATTCGAAGCCAGCTTTTAGAGTACTATCATCTGCCTTACCAAACAGCTACTTTGCATGAAGTTGTATTCAATGACAAAATACAAAACAAAGAATCCGGTGTGACAACCCTGGATCTGGCCAAGCGTTTGATGGACTTTGGTTTTCATCCACCCACAATGTATTTTCCATTGGTGGTTCATGGTGCATTGATGATTGAGCCGACGGAAACTGAACCCAAAACGCAGATTGATGAATTCATTGCGGCTATGATTGAGATTGCCAAAGAGTCGAAGGAGTCTCCTGAAAAAGTAAAGTCTGCGCCTCATAATGTAGGTTTTTCAAGGTTAGATGAAACTCGAGCAGCAAGAAAGCCAATTTTAACTTGGTTTGAGGAAAATTCGGAAAAGTAAAACCTTTTGTCTTAGCCTGAAAAAGAGTTGAGCAAAATAAAACTAAAAGGAATACGAATTTGTCCGTCTTGACTCAGCAGTTCTGTTGGGGGGTTGAGAAAGGGGCCGGCTTGCTCAATAGATCTGAGGGCTTCTTGATCTAGAAATGAATATCCCGAACTTTTGGCCATGGTTGTTGAAACCACGTAGCCCTTTTCATCTAAGATGATGATGATTTGGGTTACATATTCATTTTTGGAATAAGGAATTCTTTGTAGGTAGCTTCGAGGATTCCAATGTCCTTCAATCTGTCTTTTCATGCGCACAAAATAGTTTGAATAGGCAAAACCTTGAGTGTTGAGCAGCGTTTCCTCCCCAATTGCAATTTCAGGGAGATAATTCTTGGGGGATTGAGCCGAGGCCAAAAGATCTTTTTCTTTTTGTAGAGAAAAGAGTTCTTGATCGCTGAGGTTGAGTTTGTATCCATTCGAAGACATAGGGCGATTTTCTGGAACTCGATTTTGAGGGTTGGAGCTTTGATTTCTCGCCTGACTTTCTTTTTCTACTTTTCTATTTCTGTCACTGGAGAAACGACTGCTTTCGGGCTTTTGATTCAATGATCGGTTTTCAAAGAGATCTACGATCTGGTTTTTTTCTTCACCTTTCCAAACCACTTTTTGTATGGGGGTATCTTGTGTTTGGCTTAGCTCATCAATTTTAGAATTGGGGAGGTGAGCAATCAAAGCCAAAATCCAGATATGAGCAATGACAGAAATTGCGATTGGAATATAAGGAATATGATCCCTTGTTTTTTTGGGAGGAGTTACATTGTCTTGTTGATATGCCGCGCCCACAACTATATACTATGCTATCATAGCTTGATGTTAAGCTCATTGCATTTGTGATCCTTGCAAAAGTTTAGTACCTTAGGCCCATGAGTAAAGGGCATTTCTTTTGGATGTTTGTGGCAGCGTTTGGATTCGGTATCTTTCCCGTCAAATCAAGTATGGCCGTAAGAGCTGTGGTTTCTGCGGTGAAAGGCCAGGGAGAGTTTCTCGAGGAACCGAATGCATATCGAGCCAGCATGAAGGGAGTAAGCCTTGCAGAAGTGGTGATTAAGGTGGATGAGTCTCCTCAAATGCCTTGTTTGACTGCAGACCGATTGCAAGCTGTACTCACCGAATTGAATTCCAAAAGAGTCAAGCCGCTACAACTAGGAAAAGCAGGTTCATTGAATTATCCAGAGCTCGTGCTACGAGCAAAACCATTAAGCAAACACCAATTTCAATTTTCCATTGAATTGATGTTGTTTCTTCCTGAAAAATATAGCGGAAAAACTGAGGATGAGGCGGTTCAGGCATACTTTGATTCTAGAATTTTTGAAGTAGAGTACGAAAAGGAGCAGTCTTGTAACCTTTCTCTTGAGGATAAGGTTGCTCAGTTGGTACAAAGTTTTTTTTCTCAGTTGGATGTACATCAGATTGAAAGTTGGTAGATATTGATGATGGACTCATACGAAGTTGCAAAAAAGCTAGAGCAAACAGCAATGATCATGGAGCTCAAAGGAGAAAATCCTTTCAAGATTCGAGCATATAAAAATGGAGCTCAGGCTTTGCAGCAACTGGAGCAAGATTTTTCTACTTTGGTCAAAGAAGAGACATTGACTCAAGTCAAGGGTATTGGAAAAGGCTTAGCTACGGATATTCTCCAATGGGTGCATGAGGGTCATAGCCAATACTATATTGAACTGATGAAGGAGTTTCCTGACACCATTTTTGAACTCTTTGAGGTACCTCAGCTGGGACCCAAAAAACTTAAAGTGCTTCATGATGAGCTTGGAGTGAGTTCTCTGATAGAGTTGGAATACGCATGCGTAGAAAATAAACTTGTAGATCTAAAAGGCTTCGGTCGAAAGACACAAGATAAATTGCTTCATGGGATTGAGTTTCTCAAAAAGAACAAAGGAAGGTTTCTCTATGCTGATGTGATCGATATCGTTGAAGATCTCGTCCAGCAGTTGTCGGAGTGGGATATCGTAGAGCGAGTATCTTTGGCTGGGAGTCTCAGAAGGAAAAAAGAAATTGTAAAAGATGCTGACATTGTATGTGCGAGCGAAACACCTGATGAAGTTATGAACCGATTTGTACATCTAGATTCCGTAGGAAACATTTTGTCTCAAGGCTCTACCAAAAGCAGCGTAATTTGGTCCAATGGTTTGCAAATTGATCTCAGAGTGGTGTCGATTCATGACTTCCCCTACACACTCCATCATTTTACTGGAAGCAGGGAACACAACACAATTCTTCGTAGTATGGCAAAAAGGAAGGGCTTAAAAATTAATGAATATGGAATTTATCGAGGAGAAGAAAAAATTGTATGTACAAATGAAAGCCAATTTTTTGAGACTTTTTCTCTTTCATATATTGAGCCTGAGTTGCGAGAAGGTCAAAATGAAATTGAGCTTGCGGGTCAAAACAAACTGCCTACATTGATTTCGGAAGAAGACATCCAAGGCTTCTTCCATATGCATAGTACATACAGTGATGGTAAGCACTCCCTTGAAGAAATGATACAAGAGAGTCTTCGAAAAGGCATGAAATATGTGGGGGTTTCTGAGCACAGTCAAACAGCTTTTTATTCTAGGGGGCTAAAGGACGAGCAGATTCAAAAGCAACATCGTGAAATTGATGAGCTGCAAGAAAAATATCCCGACATACGCATTTTTAAAGGTATCGAATCTGATATTTTATCAGATGGACGTTTAGATTATTCCGATGCAGTTCTAGAGAGCTTTGATTTTGTGATTGCTTCGGTTCATTCGAATTTTCAGATGAGTGAGGAGGACATGACTCAAAGGTGTATCCAAGCACTTAAAAATCCATATTGTACGATGCTTGGGCATCCTACGGGAAGACTTCTTTTGGGGAGAGATGGATTTAAAATTCATGTTCCCAGTATTTTAGAAGTCGCTGTGGGAGAGGGGAAAGTAATTGAACTTAATGCCAATCCACATCGATTGGATCTCGATTGGAGATGGCTTCCCATGCTCCAAAAATTGGGAGGCAAGGTTTCTATCAATCCTGATGCGCACAGTCTTGAGGGGATCTCTGATATACGTTTTGGGATCAATGTTGCCAGAAAAGGAATGCTTGGAGCAAAAGATGTTCTCAATACTCAGAGCCTAAAAGACATAGAAAAATTCTTAGGTGTATAACACTCATGGAAGAATCTCAGAGAAGAAAAAAAATTTTAGCTTTGCTCGCAAAAACATATCCTGATGCATACTGCGCTCTTCATCACGAGACGCCATTTCAACTGTTGATTGCGACCATTTTGTCAGCACAATGTACGGATGAAAGAGTCAACAAAGTCACGCCGGAACTCTTTGAAAAATATCCCGATGCAAAGTCTATGTCCAAAGCTAGAATCACTTCATTGGAATCTCTGGTGCGCTCGACGGGTTTTTATCGAAGCAAAGCCAAATCTTTAAAGGAATCTTCGATCGATATTGTGGAGCGCTTTGATGGAAAACTTCCTCGTAGTATCGAGGAGCTCACTCAATTGAGAGGCGTGGGAAGAAAAACAGCCAATGTGCTGTTGGGCAATGCCTTTGGAATCAACAAGGGGGTTGTTGTAGACACGCATGTAGGGCGTTTGAGTCGACGTTTTGGACTGACAAAAGAAAAAAATCCGGTAAAGGTAGAGAAGGACCTGATGGAAATTGTTCCCAAAAAAAATTGGACCTTGATTTCTCATCAGATGATTTTTCATGGGAGGGCCTTGTGCAAAGCTCAAAGGCCTCAGTGTGGAAACTGTCCTTTTGCTTTAGAGCTTTGTCCATCTGCCGAGTTATAGTTTTGCTGCGTTTTGAATGACTTTCCCTTTGCAATCAAAAATTATGCCCTCATTCTCCAAAATTTTTTTTTGAATGCTTTCTTTTTCTTTTATTTTTCGCGGGCTAATTTGATTGTTGGCGTTGATCACTCGATGCCATGGGACTTCAGATCCTTTTGGTAAAGCTGCCAAAGCATATCCTACATGTCTTGCATGATGAGGGTGCGCAATAGCCCGAGCCACATCACCATAGCTTCGAACCTGTCCCTTTGGAATTTTTTTTACAAACTCATAGACCTTGAGAAAAAAATCTTCCTGTGAAATGTTTTTTGTTACCATTTGAGCAGGTAGGCAAACATCAAAGGCGCAACGATCGTGGCATCAGACTCGATAATAAACTTTGGTGTATCTGCTTTCAACTTGCCCCAAGTGATTTTTTCGTTGGGGACCGCTCCTGAATACGAACCATAGCTTGTGGTGGAATCGCTGATCTGGCAGAAATAGTCCCATACCTTCACATCTTCCATCTGCAAATCTTGGTGTAGCATTGGTACCACACAAATAGGAAAATCACCCGCGATCCCCCCACCGATTTGAAAAAATCCCAGCGTGGATTCTTTGGTGACCTCTAGATACCACTTGGATAGTTCCATCATATACTCAATGCCCGTGCGAACCGTGTGGGGATTTTTCACAGCCTTGGAGATGCACGCTCCAGCAAACATATTTCCCAGTGTGGAGTCTTCCCAACCTGGAACGAAAATAGGCAAGTTCCTTTCACAAGCTGCAACAAGCCAGCTGTCTTTCGGATCAATCTGATAATGCTTTTTGAAATGTCCCGCCGAAATGCCCCGATAAAAGAACTCATGAGGAAAATAGGATTCGCCATTTTGATCGCTTTGAATCCAGTCATTTCTCAGAATGCTCTCAATTCTTCGCATGGCTTCTTCTTCAGGAATACAGGTGTCGGTGACTCGATTGAGATGTTTGGACAAAAGCTTTTCTTCTTCCTGCGGAGATAGGTCCCGGTATTGTGG
>JAGRAX010000043.1:0-9289 GCA_020434365.1 Bdellovibrionales bacterium | reverse complement strand
TGCTCGTGCGCAACGAGATTAAAAATGTCCTCTTCTAGATTGGCTCCTGTACAGCAAATTCCGTGTACTTTTCCTTGGCGAATCATTTCAGCCAAAGACTTTCCGAGTTCAGCTGTGCTCATTGCTCCAGCTAGAGTGACAAGCATTTTGCCCCCTTTTGCGAGATGAGCTTCATACCCTTTTGCTGCATCGACCAAGGCCGCGGCATTAAAATGTTTAAAGTGATGATCGATAAAATTTCTAATGTTTTCTTGAGACATTATTTTGACCTCCGGTGCCTTTTGTCTATAATCCAAAAAATGCGGCCTAGATCTAACAAAAATGGCCAATTGATCAACATCAAAAGATAAAAGGGAGTTTTTTTATGAATCGCATCTTCAGTACAGCCGTTTTTTTTGTCCTTATGCTCAGTTCCTCTTTGGCTCATGCTTATTTTGGAGTAAAGGCAGGTTTGGTTGATGAAGATAATTTTGGATATGGAATTGTTGGAGGGATTGATCTCCCGCTGAATTTGGCTGTTGATGCAAGTTTGGTTGGCTTTTATAAGAAAGACGGAGCAAATACCCAAGATGCCTGGATGCAGGGAGATTTGGATGCCTTGTATGATTTGGGTGGTGTGATTGGAGCCCTAGAAACCTTAAACCTGCACCCCTATGTCAAAGGAGGTTTTAGTTATGGAGCCTTGTTTATTGAAAGACCAGTTCTTACTGAGCTTAAAGCCAGTCATGGTGCTGGCTTCAATGTGGGCGGGGGCGTAGATTGGAAAGTAGGACCGGTAACCGTAGGTGTGGACGTGACACAAAGCTTTATTTTCCTCAATGGCATCAGCGTCAACAATGTTCAGGTTTCTGATGATGAGATGGCAAAAGTGTTGAATGTGATGGCTCAGGTCAAGCTCTTCGCATACTAATGTTCGTAGCATCATTGTTATAGGAGCTCGTCTCCTGTGTAAGAGAGTATCTGTCCATGATGGACTGGACCTTGTTCCAGTGGGTGGATCCCTTATAAAATATTGGTTTTATTTAGATTTTTTTAGCTATACCAGGTGTTTTTGCGTTGCATTATATAATGTGATGCGGTATAAAATCGGCCATGCTTCAGCTTCGATATCTATTGAGCCTTATGGTTTGCATATTTGTACTTCAAGCCTGTTCTGAAAAGTCATCCAAAAAAAATGAGAACTCGGTCAGCAAAGACTCAGAGCGGGTAAGTCAAGAACTTGCAGAAGTTAAGAATCAAAATACTGAACTTCAAACTCAGCTTGATCGACTTCAAGCAGAAAATAATGAACTCCTCAAACAGGGGGAAGAGCTCCATTCCTCTATAGACATGGAGTGGGTTTCTGCTCTTTTGATGGAGCTCGATCAAGGGTTTACTCACTTCGCTAATTTAGATGAGGGGGAAATTCAATGCGGAGAGTGGGAAGCTTTTATAAAAAAACTAGAACAACAAGGGGCAGAAATTGAGCGCACACTCTCTGATTTGGAGATCGAATTGTCTTCAACAAAAAGCCAAAGTGATTGGAGAAAAACCTTTACAAATCAAAAAGAATATCTACGAGGCCTGCGCAGTCATGTGGATGATGCAAAAACCTATATGTTGGTTATGTCCATTTCACTGTGTAGCCTGAGCGTCTATGACCTTAAGGAAGATTTTGAAACAATTAAAGAAAATATTGCAAGCTCTATTGTCGAAATTAAAAATTTTAATTTTGCCGTTGGGGGCGATCGATTGCATCAAAGCAAGCTTTATAAAGGCAAGCTTGAATCGTTCTATAGTAGACTTGTTGCATTGAATGCATATCTCGATGGAGCTTTTATTGATACAGAGGCTTCGTCTGATCGTGACTATCTCATTCTACAAAGCGGAACAGGCTTTAGGCGTAAAGATCTCATCACGGAGTTTCCCGATGGTGGGTTTAAGGTGTTAGGAAGGTATGATCAAGCAGTAAAGCAGCTTCTCAGTACCTTGGAGACATGGATCGACGATATTGATGAAAAGGTGAATCAGAATCAGGCCATTTCCATTGATCAATATAGGTCCACGATTCTTCCCGTGATTGCTACTCTTACAGAACTGATCAACCTAGAGTTTTATATCTTAAGCATGGCGGATGACATTGAAGAGATTTCAATGGAAGATATTGAATTGAATGTAGAAGAACGGGAATACAAAAATGTAAAAAAAGAAGCTCTTTTGCTTCGGCTGAGTCAGTCAGGGTTTTATGAAAAAGTTGATATGAGAAAGGAAGAGGATCTTGCACTGCAACTTACAAGGCTCAATATAGAAAATCAGGTATATCAGCACGCAAAATATCTGGCTCATCAATGCAAAGGAAATATTTTGATCGAAGAAAAGATGGCTGACGTGATGATCGCAATGAGGCCGATTCTGGCAAATATTAAATCTGAAATGAATCACAACTTTCAGAAAAAATTAGAACTTTTGATTGTATTCGATCTATCTACATCTATGAAACCCGCACTCGATGCTTGGATCAATGACTTTTACATTTTTACTGCACTTTTCGATTCAATTCACGAAGCTGGAGGACAGAGTAAAATCGCTGTCATGTCTTTCGGTGAAAAAAGTTCTCAGACAATGATTCATCAAGAATTTACTATAGAGAGTCAGGAGGTATTGAAATCTCTACAAAATATAAAAGACCTTCCTGACAACGAAAAATCTAAATCCAGGATGACGATCAGTGCATTAAACGATGCATTTACGAAACTATCCTGGAGCTTCTCAGATCGAAGCATCGCAAAAAAAGTGATTCTGATTACGGACGGATTTTCTGCTGAATTGAGAGACTCCAAGAAGTATAGAAAAGCCATCCAAGATTTTGGAAACAGTAGAAAAGCGGCTGCAAGAGACATCAGCGTTTATCCAATAGTATTCCCATAAGATGGGGACATGTGACCTAGTAATTATGCTGGGATCTGTAGTAGTACCTTACCAAAAACTTTGCGATCTTGAATGTACTCTTGTGCTTGTGCAGCGTGCTCCAAAGGAAATATTTTGTCGATGATGGGAGAAAGCTTTTTTTCTGCAAGTAGAGTAATGATTTCTTTGAGCTCCTGATCGGTTCCCATGGTCGATCCCAAGATTCTCAATTGGCGATAAAAAATATGTCTAAGATCCGTTTGAGGATCAAATCCATCTGTGGCTCCACAGGTGACGATGGTTCCACCGTTCTTGGTAGCTTTTAAAATAGGAACCCATTGTCTTCCTCCCACATGTTCTATGACAATGTCTACGCCTTTCTTTTCTGTTCGGATGCGAATTTCCTTAGCAAGGTCCACTTTTGTGTAGTTAAAGGTCTCGTCGGCTCCCAAGAGCGTCTTTGCTTTTTCAAGTTTTTCATCACTGCTTGCAGTGGTGATGACATGCGCGCCAAAATGCTTTGCAATTTGAATCGCAGCCATGCCCACACCAGATCCAGCTCCCATGATCAGCACCTTGTCTCCTTTTTTTACTTGAGCTTTGGATACAAGCATCCCCCAAGCTGTGAGATACGCAATGCCCATACTCGCAGCCGTTTCAAATTCGATTGATGGTGGAAGTGGAAAAGCGTTGTATGCCGGAATGCTTACATACTGCGCGTAGGTTCCATCGGTTTTGTGCTCTCCCAAAATGTGAAATGCGTGACAGTAGTTTCTGCGGCCTGCTTTGCACTCCACACAGTTCATGCAAGAAAGCATAGGCTGAATCACAACCCTCTCACCGATGGTACGATCTTTGACCATGGATCCGATCTCTGCAATGGTTCCTGCACCGTCTGCGCCCGGAATATGAGGAAGAGGTGTAGCGATCCCGGGAATGCCTCTTCGGAAGTGGATGTCTACATGATTGATTCCGGCGTATTCCAGTTTGACCAAGACTTCATGCTCTTTGGGCTTTGGTTTTTGTACTTCTTGATATTTTAACACTTCGGGGCCACCCAAGGCAGAAAATGAAATCGCATGCATCATGAGGAGCTGTCTTTCTTTTGTTTGATGAGTTGTTTCAAATAGTGGAAATAGGTTTTTGGAATGGATAAGGATTTTCTTTGGATTGTCTCCGGAATAGACAATCCAAAACGCTTTCCAAACCAATGGATATATTTCTGTGCATATACAAAAGTAATAAAAAATCCAGCGGCATAGTGATCCAAACGATCAAAGAATATTCTTTCGGGTTTTCCGAAAATCTCCCATTGAAGATCATTTTGCCTTCTTGTGAATACATCATCCTTACTGGCGTAGAGGATCATGGCTTTGTCTTTAAATTTATTTCCTATGTCTTTTTTGATGTCTGGACTCAGCACATAGATGTCTGGAACTTTTTGTGTAAAGCCTTCCAATTGATCATGGAGTCTTTGGACCAAGTGATTTGGGATGGGTCTTTTTGACCAGGCCCAGTTGCTTTTGGGAGTGCTTTGCCGGAGGGAGTCTTTCATCCATTCATTGCAGATGATGCGATTTCTTGCAGCCCGTACCGCAGGCTCTCTAGAATGACAAAAAATATCTCTAAAATCACAGCCTGAAACTGCATAGATGCCTGCTTGAATGTCTGAGTTCATGGCAGAAATGTAAGACAAGACAATACCTCCAAAACTCATACCGAAGACGCCAATTTTTTGGTTATCAATTTCCAAACGGGTTCTCATCCAATTGAGAGTTTTTTGATAGCTTCTGATGATGATGTTGAGGCTGTCAACCATTGTGCTCATATCTTCAATTTTAGAAAGTGCGGCAAAAACGTCTTTGATGTTTATGGTATCTACGGTGACGGCATGAATGCCCTGCTGCGCAAAAGACCGTGCCAAAACCATTTCCAATTTGATGTCTTGATTCAGGATACTTGCAAGCAGCACCGTAGGCGCATTCTCTTTGATGTTGTGATGGGAGTCCAAGGCCTGGAAAAAGTGAATGGTAAAATTCTGTCCACGAGCCCTTTGCGTAAAGGTATCATACCGAAAGTTTTTTCCTCCACCCCTTCGATCTTCAGGAGATAGGAGTTTCATGCCTATGAGAATGTCTTCTATTCTTTTCTTCATCTTACGAGCGGTCTATGGCATGTATCGAGTCTGTGAGCGAAATCGAATGCTACCCATTTTCTTCTTCATCTGCTTGTAGTGTTACCTTTCTGCTTTCAAAGCGAAAAGAAAAAACTGCGATTTGTATTAACCCTTCTTTTCACAGTGATCAAATTTGCAAAGCTCTTGATCAAATGAAGCTGCGCCTTGTAGGAATTTTTTTTACGCAGCCCATCTTGTTTTGTATGGCACATGCGCAGCTTCTCTCACAAAAAAGTGGTGCAAATGTTTTTGGTCAAGCAAAGGACCTGATTGCACTTCGGGATCTTCATCAAAAATCTCTTGCAGAAGGTTATTGTGGAATTCATCCTCCCCAAATTTGTATTGTTGAAGCAGGACTCTATCCTTATGGGGTTGAGTATATGGAGGATGGGGGACTGGTGCTTCAGGGGAAGTGGTGGCTTGACGATGTGAGTCATGAAGCCATGTTGCAAGCACAGTCTTTGGGTCTCAAAATCATAGATGTGTCAAAGCCAGGCTGAGCGCAAAGTAGCATGGGTAGAGGGCTATAGAATTCTTAAACCCCTAAATTTTTTGTGAAAACTTCTAAAATGCGTTACAAGAGGCCCGCAATGAAAACGACTCTGCCTACGCATACTACGCCTGATGCGAACTCCATCGTCAAGGATCCAAAAAAGTCCGGAGATGGTGGCGTAGAAATTATTACCACTTCACTGTCGCATGCCATCAATATGGCTCGCAAACATTCTTTGTGGCCAATGCCGATGGGCATTTCCTGCTGCGCCATTGAAATGATGGCTGTCGCGGGGTCACGTTTTGACATCGCTCGTTTTGGGGCGGAGGTCTTTCGTTTTTCGCCCAGGCAAGCGGATTTGATGATTGTTGCTGGTACGCTTACGCATAAGATGGCTCCAGTCGTCCGTAGAGTCTATGATCAGATGCCTGAGCCCAAGTGGGTCATTGCAATGGGGGCCTGCTTGATCACGGGTGGAATGTTTGACAGCTATCCGGTGGTACAAGGTCTTGATCACATTGTTCCAGTAGATGTATATGTTCCTGGCTGTCCACCCAGACCTGAGGGCGTGCTTTGGGCCTTGATGCAGGTCCAAAAAAAGGCTCAAGAATCAGGCAAGATTTACCCTGTTTCGAGAGCTCTGGATTATAAACCTGATATGCCCTTGCAGCCGGTGCCTACAGACGAAAAACCTACAAAAGAAAAAACAATGATTCTCAACATGGGTCCACAGCATCCCAGCACGCATGGTGTGCTGCGCTTGGTTTTGGAGATTGATGGTGAAGACATTGTAAAAGCTTATCCCCACGTAGGATATTTGCATCGAGGTTTTGAAAAGATTGCTGAGCATCGAACCTACCATCAGTTCATTCCTTATACCGATCGCTTGGATTATTTGGCACCGCTTTCCAATAACATTGCGTATGCGATGGCCATTGAGAAATTGATGGATATTGAAATTACAGACCGAAACAAGCATATCCGCACCATGTGTTGTGAGCTCTCGAGGATTTCTGGTCACCTGCTCAGCTTGGGTACATTCGCTATGGATGTTGGGGCGATGTCTGTATTTTTTCATACTTTTCAGCAGAGAGAGTACATTTACAATTTGCAGGAAAGTCTCACGGGAACGCGAATGACGACCAGTTATTCTCGCATTGGAGGCCTAGCTCGTGACCTTCCTGAAGGTTGGACGGATCAGCTCAAAGTGTTTTTGGATGGGGTGAGCAAAGTCATCGATGAAGTTGAGCAGCTTCTCAATAAGAATCCGATATGGGTGGACCGCCTTGCTGACATCTGTGTCATTGATGAAGAGATGTGTATTTCATATGGTTTGACGGGTCCCATGCTTCGGGCGGCGGGCGTACCTTACGACTTGAGAAAAGAACATCCCTATTTGGCTTATGATCAATTTGATTTTGACATTCCTGTGGGAACCAAGGGTGACAGCTACGATAGATATTTGGTCAGGTTGTTAGAAATGCGGGAGTCTGTAAAAATATTAAAACAAGCTGCAGATCGAGTGCCCGGAGGGCCTCTAAACAGTGATCTTCCTGGGGTGATTCTGCCAGAAAAGGAAAAAGTATATTCTAGTATGGAAGAATTGATCTGCCACTTTAAAACCATCAGTGGGGGATTTTCTCCGAAACCTGGACAAAGCTACTGCTCCATTGAGTCTCCCAAAGGCGAAATTGGTTTCTATGCTGTATCTGATGGGGGTCCCAATGCATGGAGACTCAGAATCAAATCACCTTCCTTTACAAATTTGCAGGTTTTGTCGGAAATTTTACCTGGCAACAAAATTGCGGATGTTGTGACAGCCGTTGCGAGTATTGATCCTGTCATGGGTGAGTCAGATCGATAAGATAAGGAAAGACATGGAACAAAAAAAACAAGTTGCTGTGGTCGTAAATGGTCAAGAAGTGATGATGACCGAAGGGGCGGTGCTTTTGCAAGAACTGCAAGAGAAAGGGACGCAGGTTCCGCACTTTTGCTATCATCCAGGGATCGGTGTCGAGGGAAGTTGTAGACTCTGTCTTGTAGAAATCAAAGGAATGCCTAAATTGGCAACCTCTTGCACCATACATGTCAAAGAAGGTCTCGAAGTCAATACGCACAATGAAGTTGTAGATAAAGCCCGAAAAGGCGTGTTGGAGTTTTTCCTTTTGAATCATCCATTGGACTGTCCGTTCTGTGACAAAGGTGGGGAGTGTCCGCTACAGAACTATACTGTAGATTCAGGTCAATTTGAAAGTCGTTTTGAATTTGAAAAACAGCACAAAGCAAAGCACGAAGTGATAGGCGAGCACATCATTTTAGATAAAGAACGCTGCGTGTTGTGTGATCGCTGTGTTCGTTTTGGTAGAGACATTGCGGGAAAAGAAGAGCTTTCAATTCGAAGTCGGGGATCGAAATGTGAAATTTTTATTCCAGAAGGTACACAACTGACCACAGGGTATACCGGAAATCTCGCTGATATTTGTCCTGTAGGTGCACTAACTTCTAGGGACTATAGATTTAAGGCACGTCCCTGGGAGCTCAAGACTACAGACACGGTATGTGGAACCTGCAGCGTGGGTTGCTCTTCTCAAGTTTGGAGAAAAGAAGCCGAGGTCCTTCGTATGACACCAAGAATCGACCCCAATGTAAATGAATGGTGGCTATGTGATCGTGGACGTTTTGGCATGCCGACCCAGGTCAAAAATAGAGTGCTTGCTCCCATAAGCGTAGTGCGTGCAAAGGAATATAGAGTTGGCGAAAACTTTGCGCAAGATCTACACGAAGATTTGCAGGGATCTCCCGTTTCCATCATGACTCATGTGCAAATGAGCAATGAAGAGTTTGCTTTGGCGAAACAATTGGCTGAAAGTACGGGGGGGAAAGCCTATCTTCCTGTTTCAAAATCAGTTTTATCTTTGTATCGACTTCTTCAAAAGAAACAAAGTCCAAGTCTTTTCAATGAAACCATAGAAAGCGCGCAGCGCTATGTGGTGTTGGGAGAATCATTAACCAGTGATCATCCTGTACTTGCGCTTCGCTTGCGTAGACAAGTTCATCAGTTTTCGAAGTCAGTTATGAGTGCGAGCTGCGCGCCTGGAGATTTTGCAGATGTGTATCAAGAGCATCAAGAACTTCCTGAACATGAGATTAGCAAGGCTCTGGAGCAAGTGAAAAAGGGCTTGTCGGGTCAGGCAACAGCTCAGTGGGAGAGCTGGAATGTATTGCATAAGACCGAACAAGGTTTTGTATTGTGGTTGTCCGATCGCTGGGCGAGGCCCGAGTTTCTAAAACAAATCCAAGAGATTGTAAGTCTTTGTATGAACATGCCCAATTGTCTGGGGATCGAGGGTTTATTCGAAGGCAGCAATGTTGTGGGCCTTATGGATCAAGCTTCTCAAGATCTTGCATCGTATGAAGATTTTGTTGAGCAACTTCAGTCAGGACATCTGGCTGAGCAGAAATTGATTTGGTTTGGTGATTTTCAACATGCCCAAACATGCAAAGATCATATATCGAAGGTAAAGGCTCTAATTCAAGTGGTGTCGTCGGAGTCTGATAAAACTGCGCAGGCTTCTTGGGTTCTTCCTTTTGAAAACTATCTTGAGCGTAGTGGAACTTACACCAATACTTTTGGAAAAGTGCAAGTACTTCGACGTGCAACAAGAAGTTTCTCTTCTGAATTTGATGTTTTGCAATGGCTTTCTTTTCTTGTGGGAGACAAGCAAAATATTCAG
>JAGRAX010000042.1 GCA_020434365.1 Bdellovibrionales bacterium | reverse complement strand
GGCTCCATTGCGACCTACATGATGAATGCGCTCAACGGACAAACCATTCTCAGAGTAAAGAGCTTCATCAACATGAAAAAGAAGCACTCGACACAATGCCATATTGCCCGAACCCGGTAGCCCTCCCAGTTGAGTCATACTTACAAGCTCGCATTCCATATGAATCGGAGATTCTTTGATTCTTTTGGGAGAAATTTTTTGCGAATCGATCGGTGTAAATCCTGCTTTCTCAAACTCATTGATGCCTCGATCATATTCTCCCGAAGCAATATTCATCTGCCACACCAATGCATGATTGACGACATGGACGACGCATTCTCCTGTTTCTGCCAAATTATAATAAGTGTCTTTTAAACTTCCATCTCTGGCTCTCCTCGAGGGAGAAAAAACAATATAGGGAGGATTGCTACCAACCGCATTAAAAAATGAAAAGGGAGCAAGATTATGTTGACCCTCTACAGACACGGTAGATACCAAAGCAATGGGTCTTGGAGCAATTGCGGCCGTTAAGAGCTGCAAACTTTCTACCGGATTTACATCCTTTGGATCAATGGTCTTCACAACACTCCACTACACTTTTTTCTTCTCAAAAATAGAGTAGTCTACTTTTTTTCTTTCGAGTGTATTGGACAAAATGCCCAAGCCCTCTACTTCAAGCTCTATGCTGTCTCCTTCTTTTAACCATCTGGGCTCGTAGTCTTCTTTATTTTCTGCTGCTTTTCGAGCTGCAGTTCCGTTGATTTCAGCGTAACATCCAGTCCCAACAGTACCAGAGCCAATCACATCTCCGGGAAAAATTTCTACTCCGTAGGAAACTCTTTCTAGAATTTGAGCAAAGGTCCAGTTCATAGATTTTAGATTGCCTTCAGAGATCAATTCACCATTGTGTTTGGCAATCATTCTCATATCAAAACGCTGCCCTTCCTCTGAGGCAATGGAACGAGATTCCAACTCATCACGTGTCACAAGATAGGGTCCAATCACTGTACCAAAGTCTTTTCCTTTGGCAGGTCCTAAACTCAACTTCATTTCCTCCATTTGAAGTTGACGAGCAGATAGATCATTCATAATCGTGTATCCAAATATATATTCATCTGCATCCTTCGCAGCAATATTGATTCCTCGCTTGCCAACCACAATGGCTACCTCTAGTTCAAAGTCCATTTTTTCAAAATGATCTCGTTCCAATTCAATGTTTCCAGGTCCAACGATGGCATTATGATTGGTAAAGTAAAACACAGGAAATTGGTCAAACTCAGGAGACATTTCCGCACCACGGTTTTTTCTCATGGTTTCTACATGCTGACGAAAAGCATAAGCATCCCTACAAGAAGTTGGTTTTGGAACAGGTGCCAAAAGTGTATATTCAGATACAGCTTCATGCTTGGCTTTTTTCTCTTCGATCGATTTTTCAAGCATAAGGCAAAGAGGAAAATATTTTTCGCTTTCTTCTAGAAGCTCAAGAATATTTTTTGGCAAAATTACATTTGCTCTTTCCCCTTCCTGCGCCAAATCATAGACTTGACCTTGGATCCACAAACCAACTCTTTCCTTTTGAGTTGGGGTTGAAAAACTTACAAACTTCATATCGTTTCCTTTCCTAAAATTATGTTCTCCAAGACATCTATTGCAAATTGATTTTGCTCTTTGGTTCCCGTATTCATTCTTATAGCCTTTGGAAACCCAAAGGCAGCCAAAGGTCTTACAATCAAACCCTTTTCCAAAGCTCTCTCAGCGATATTATCTGCTAATATTTCATTTTCAAAGAGAAGCATCAAAAAATTGGTCCTTGAATGTGGCACATAAGAAATACCCAATCTTGAAAACTCTTTTTCAAAAAATTCAAGACCTCTTTGATTTTCTTCCAAAACTTCTTTGATAAATTTCTGATCGCTCAGAGCTGCTTTGGCCGCAACTCTGGCTGTATACGTAGGTTCAAACGGCAAACGAACTTTCATCAAATCTTCAACAAGGTCTTCATGCGCATAGGCGTAACCAATGCGCATTCCCGCCAAACCATAAGCTTTAGAAAAAGTTCTGCAAACAATTACGTTATCTTGAAAGCAGTGCACACCATCTGGATAGTCTTCATATACACTGGAATATTCAAAATAAGCTTCATCTAAAATGATTACAATATCGTCTGGAACCTTTCTGCGAAACTCATCCCACTGAGTCTTAGTCCAAGCTGTAGATGTTGGATTATTGGCGTTTGCGATATAAATGATTTTTGTTTGATCGCTGCAGGCTTCTAGAATGGCATCTCCATCAAAAGTCCATTCTTTTAAAGGAACAGTTTTTACCGTTCGACCCAATTTTCTTGCATTAACATAAAGCCCAATAAAGCTACCCTTACTTGTGACAATCTCATCCCCTTCTTGTGAAAAGGCAATGAGAATATAAGACAGCAAAGCATCGATTCCTGCGGTAAACATCAATCGGCTGGAAGGAACGCCCAAATGGTGGGCCATCGCCTCTAAAAGTTCCGGATCTCGCTTTTCCGGATACAAATGAAGATGCAAATCAAATTCATTGAGCACTTTCCTCACTATAGGAGAGCAAGACAATGGATTTTCATTGGATGCCAATTTTACAAAGCTTGTACAATGGCCATTTCGACTTGCCTCTTCAATGGTTTTTCCTGCTTGATAAGGCCTCAAAGACTGTACATGCTGCGGTCTCTTGATCATTTTTGAATCCAGGAGCGAGAATAGTTTTTGTCTTCAAGCTTAGAAATTGACTCTGCTTTTTGCAAAGGTGAAAAAGTATCAATCATGACTGCAAATTCTTTGGTTTCTTTTTTCCCAATAGAATTTTCAGTTTTTCCCGGCTGAGGTCCGTGAGGCAGACCCATGGGATGATAACTTACTGAACCTTCTTCAATGCCTGTACGTGACATAAAGTCTCCCTCAACATAGTAGATCACTTCATCCGAATCTACGTTGGAGTGAAAGTATGGTGCAGGCACAGCGTGCTCATGAAAATCAAAAAGCCTAGGAACAAAATTACACACCACAAAAGACTGCGTCGAAAACACCTGATGTACTGGAGGTGGAAGATGAATTTTTCCTACAACTGGAGAAAAATCTTTAATGTTAAAAGCATAAGGATATTCGTACCCTTCCCAGCCTACAACATCAAAGGGATTGTGTTTATACTCCTGTAGCATCCAAACATCTCCAGCTTTACATACAATGCTTTGACTCGGCAAATGCTCATGACTACAGAGCTCTGATGGAGTTCGAAAATCTCTTTCGCTATAAGGGGCATGTTCTTGAAGCTGTCCGAACTCATTTCGATATTTGGATGGAATTTCAAAAGGCGTTTTCGATTCCACAAGAAGCAAGCGATTGTCTGATAGATGGTCAAAAACCAGTCGATAAATACACCCTTTGGGAATCACCAAGTAATCTCCCGCAGCAAATTGAATCATTCCAAAATCAGAATATAAAAATCCGCTCCCGCGATGAACAAAAACCAGCTCATGTGCAATGGCATTTTTATACCCATACATTGCTTGATCAGTTACATGAGCAGTGTAGATGCTACAATCTTCATTTCTCAGCCACAAGCGCCGATTTTTGATTCCATCTCCCTTGGAATTGTCTCTGTGGGTATGAAACAAACGCCAACTCAGAGCACTGTCTTTTTCTAGTTTTGGTTCCTGAACTGATTGCGTAGTGATAGACAGTATTTCTGTCGGCATATGCTCATGGTATCTCAGGCTATAAATTCCGGAGAAACCCTTGGTACTAAAAAGCTCCTCCCGATACAATGAAACGCCATCTTCTTTATAAAAGGTGCAATGTTTCTTTTCAGGAAGTTTCCCCAAACGGGTATAAAAGGCCATCGGCTATAGATTCCCGCGATTTTTTTGATCGAGCTCTATAGATTCAAAAAGAGCTTGAAAATTTCCTTGGCCAAAACCCTGGCTTCCATTCTTGCGCTGAATGATCTCAAAAAAGAACGAAGGCCGATCCCCAATGGGTTTTGTAAAAAGTTGCAAGAGGTACCCTTGACCTCCCGTTACATCTTCAAAATCACAGAGGATACCTAGCTCTTCGATTGCATCAATTCCTTCTTCCGGAGCTTTGCCAGACTCTCTCATCAGCTGATAATAGGTCGAAGGTACTTGTAGAAATTCTACGCCATTGGCCCTCAAAGCCCGAATGGAGGATAAAATATCTGAAGTTTCAATCGCCACGTGTTGAACACCTGATCCATGGTACTCTTCGACATATTCTTGAATTTGGGATTTACGAGCTGCCGGATAGGGTTCATTGATGGGGTGTTTGATGACTCCATCCTTACTTCGAACAACTTTTGAGAGCAGCGCCGAATATTGTGTAGAAATATCTCCAGGACCAAAGTCAACAAAGGTCTCAAAGTCCATCACCTGTTCGAAGTAACTGGCCCAGCGATTCATCTCATTGATGCGAACATTTCCCACAACATGGTCAATCGACTTCAGTCCTGTATCCTGAGCTTGCTGTCTGGGGCCTTGATACACCTTGTATCCAGGTTTGAAGTCGGCTTGGTATTCTTTGCTACTGACAAATACAAGGTCAGTATCATCATAAATCCGTATGGCAGCCTCAATGACCACTCCGTGTTCATCTTGAAGTCTTGTAGGCGCATAGACAGAAATAGCGCCACGCTCCATCGCCTTTTGATAGGTCTTTTCAACATCCGAAACCTGGTATGCGATCTTTTTGACACCATTTCCATGCTTCTGAACAAAGCTATGGATATCGTATTCTGCAGGGGAAATTGCACTTGTTATAACAATTTTGACGTCGTTTTTTTCCAAATAATAGGAACAACGACTTCGGTCTCCTGTCTCCATTCCCCGAAAAGCTCGAATTTCCATGCCTAGGGCCTTCTGATACCAGTACGCAGAGGTTTTGGCACATCCCACATAAAATTCTACATAGTCAAAACTCAAAATGCCCATTGAATTACTCATTGCCTGCTATGAATAAGAAAAAGCACCGCGCAGATCAAGTTTTATATGTGCTTTTCTTCCCTGCGAATGGCTGACCGGATTCCAATCTTACTGAAATAATTTACTTTTTTATCCAATCCATCTACCGTAGGCTCATGCAGTGGGCGTTAATCGCATTGGGAGGAGCTTTGGGCAGTTTGTTGAGAGCCGGCATCAAGCAATGGCTACTTCCCACGCAGGATCGTCTGTTTTTATCCGGCAACGCTACACTCCTAGCCAACCTTGTGGGCTGCTTTTTGATCGGTTTGATTTTCCAATGGACCGTGGAAAAAAACCTCTCACTCTCCATACAAGCCTTCCTCATCACAGGTCTCCTGGGCGGTTTGACCACGTATTCTAGTTTCATCATGGATCTTATGCTCATGCCTCAAAAAAAAGACTGGGCACTCTCAGGCCTGTACCTTGGACTTTCTATTACAGGTGGAGTCCTGCTCTTTATTCTGGGCCGAAATCTTATCAGGGATCTGATGCTGAGCTAAATCATAAGGAAAGTTACTATGGCAAAAAAAATCAATCACTCTCTACATATACATGGATATGAGATCGTCGACCCGTACCATTGGATGAGAGACCGAAAAGACCCGGACCTGATCACACTCCTCGAGCAGGAAAATCAAAAAACAAACAAAGCCCTAGAGCACACACAAGATCTTCAAAAAAATATTTATGAGGAGATTATTTCTCGCATCCGCGAGGATGACCAAAGTTATCCATACCAAATGGGGAGCTACAAATATTTTTCCAAAATTGAAAAGGGACAAAATTACCGCAGCTATTGGAGAACAAAGAAAGACCAAGACTCTCCTCAGATTCTTGTAGATCTAAATATAGAGAAAAAACAACACCCCTTTTTTCATGTAGCTTCAACAGAAGTGAGTCCTAGCGAAAAACTGATTGCCTATAGCTATGATGTAGATGGTTCGGAAAACTACCATATTGTCGTAAAAGAAATTGAAACCGGAAAAATTGTAGATCAAAGCCTTAAAAAAACAGATGGCTCCATAGAATGGGGTTTTGACGATCAGTGTTTATACTATGCAACTCTAGATGAAACGATGAGACCTTATAGGGTTTATTGCCATCAGATATCCCAAAGCCAAGATCAAGACTCACTGATCTACGAAGATACAGATCTTTCTTACTATGTACACTTAGGCAAATCCAATTCTAAAAGATTTTTGATTGTAGAATCCGAAAGCAAGCTTACAAGTGAAGTTCACACACTTGACCTTGCAGGGGATCAAACACTTCGATGCATTCAGAAGCGCATTCACGGATTGGAATACCATGTAGAGCATCATGGAAATTATTGGATGATTTTATGCAATCAGGATGCTGAAAACTTTAAAATCATGAAAGCTCCACTAGAACAATCAAATCAGGAGCATTGGGAAGATTTTATTCCCCATCAAATAGATCGATCGATTTCTGACTTTGACGTTTTTTCGACTCACTTGGTAATCTCAGAGCGATATCGAGGCTTGAGTCATTTTAGAATTGTAGAAATGGAGACCAAAAAAATCCATGAGCTTCATTTCGAAGAAGAAGCATATGTCATCTCGGACGAGATCAATCCAGAGTTTACACAGAACTTTTTCCGTTTTACATACTCATCCCCGCTACAGGAAAATATTTTATATACCTATGATTTTGAAAGCGGCGCGCTCAAAATATTACAGGAAAAAATTACACCCCAGCTCAACAAAGAAAACTATATCATTGAGCGTCTCTTTGCTCCGTCTCATGATGGTAAAGATATTCCGATCACTTTGATCCGAAAAAAGAATCACGATATGGGTTCGCCTTCCCCACTTTTTCTTATGGGATATGGTTCGTATGGCATTTGCAGTGAGCCCCGTTTTTCTCCGAGCATTTTCAGTCTATTGGATCGAGGTTTTATGGTCGCTACTGCGCACATCCGAGGTGGAGGAGAATGCGGGCGCCCCTGGCATTATGACGGTCGATTCTTCACCAAGAAAAATTCCTTTCTTGATTTCATTTCTTGCGCCGAATTTTTAATTTCGAAAGGCTACACAAAAAAGAAATCTATTGCCATTCGAGGAGGAAGCGCTGGGGGACTGCTCATGGGCGCAGTGAGCAATATGAAGCCCGAACTTTGGGGGGCCGTATTGGCCCTTGTTCCTTTTGTCGATGTTATCAATACAATGACCGATGAGAGTCTGCCTTTAACCATCACAGAGTATGAGGAGTGGGGAAACCCTCAAAAAAAAGAATATTTTGACTATATGTATTCGTACTCACCCTATGAAAACATCGAAGAAAAAAATTATCCCCCGATATTAGCAACCGGAGGTCTGAATGATCCAAGAGTTGCATATTGGGAACCCACAAAGTGGGTATTGGCACTTCGAGAAAAACAACGAGATCAAAGCAATCCAATCTTATTAAAAATGGAAATGGAAGCAGGACATCAAGGTCCCTCAGGAAGATATGCTGCGTATCAAGAAGTTGCTTTGCATTATGCATTTGCCATCGATCAGATAGCCTCCAAACAAAAAAGCTCTTAGTGTTTTAAACTTATAAGGAAAATTGGCATATTCCCGAGGACATCATTACAATACTGCAATGACCGAAACCACAGCACATGATGTAAAAAAGGTACTCAGTCCAAAAAATCTAGCGAAAGTAGAGCGCGGAGAGGATCTCTACACTTTTGAACGCGCCACGCAATTCATTCAGTTTAAGAATCGTATTGATCAAAATATCGCCAATCATCCTATTCTAACAAACAACACTTATACAACATGGTTTCGAAAGGGAGAAATCAACGAAGCACAGATGAAAGATTTTTTGATTCAATTTTCTGTATTTTCAAATTTATTTTTACTCGCACAACTCAAAAAGGTTATCAATGCCGATTCAATCGAAAGCATGCGTGCATCAAAAGAAATTCTTGCCAACGAACTTGGTGTTATTTTTAATCGAGGGCAGAAGGTTACGAATCAAGACGTACAAAGTGCAGAAGAACTTGTAAGCGCGCAAGGAAGTATCGAGGGAGGAACCTTTAGATTCAAGGCCGCACACTTTGAATGGTTTTATGAAATTGCTCAAGACTTTGGGCTGTCATGGAATGATATTGGAAAAAGAAAACATGGAAGTAGGTCTACACTTTTTTTCTGTGATGAACTTTCAAGACTCTATGGAAGCGAAAACTATGAAACCTCGCAAGCTGCAAGTTTTGCAGTAGAAAACTGGGCAGCCGCAGGATTCTGGAAAGACCTTATTGAAGGATTAAAAATATTCAAAGAAAAGAACAAAAAGAATTTCTCGGTAGCCTATTTTATTCATCACAATCAGATTGAACAGCAGCATGCAGATCACACACAAGAAGAACTAGAAGAGTATTATTTTGAGCACCCCACGCTCGACGAGGATCATTACATCAAATGTAGCCAAGAAATGCTCGCAGGCATCGAAGCATTTTGGAAAGGACTAGACGAACAAAGAATCTCTTTGTAAAAAGATCCGTATGCTCATCTATGAAGTCAATATCAAAATATCAAACTCAATCTATGATCGTTACATAGAATGGTTGGAAGAGCATGTGAAGGAAATGCTTACACTTGATCATTTCAAAGAAGCAAAAATATTCAAAACGGAAAATCAAAACAATGAAACAGAAGAAATCTGCGTTCACTATGTATGCAAGTCACGACAAAATTTGCAAACATACTTTGATACCCAAGCTCAAAGCATGAGAGCCGAAGGAACCGATGCTTTTCAGAATCAATATGAGATTCACCGAAGAATTTTGATCGAAACTTAAATCCGCGTAGCTACATCAAAAGCTTCTTCAATGGCTGTCTTTGCATCCAGTTCTCTGGCTTCCTTGCATCCTCCAATATAATGAATTGATTTCTGGTCTCTTTGAGTCTTTGGTCTCACAGAAACTTGCCCCGCACAGATTACAACTTGATCAACTTCTAGAATTTTTTCATGCCCATCTACCAAAATATGCAGGCCATGATCATCGATTTTTTGATATTCGATGCCTGACATCATTTTTACGCCTCGATGCTCCAAGGTCTTTCTTCGAATCCATCCTGTAGTTTTGGAAAGATTTTTTCCTGGTTTGCTTTTCTTCCTTTGAAGCAGATAGATGTTTCGATAGCCCCTGGAAGCCTCTGGTTTCATTTGAGTAAGTCCACCGGGATGTTGTAAGCTTCGGTCAATTCCCCACTCATGAGCATATTGTTCCACTGGATCCTCTGCATATTCTTGGTGACTTAAAAATTCTGCTACATCAAAACCTATCCCACCCGCACCAACAATCGCATACGAGCTTTTTGGCATCTCTTTCTTTGATAAAAGCTGATCATAAAATATAACTTTTGGATGACTGATCCCCTGAATCTCCGGAATTCTAGCTTTTACTCCTGTCGCAAAAACTATGTGATCAAAACCTCTCTGATCTGCTTCTGTATCTGAAAACTCTTTTCCATACTCAATCAAAACTTTCATCTCAAAGAGTTGGTTTCGATAAAAATCTATGGTTTTTGCAAACTCTTCTTTTCCAGGAATTTTGCTTGCGAGTGTAAATTGTCCTCCCACATGCATGCTTTTCTCCCATAGCTCAACCTGATGACCTGCTTTGGCAGCATAGTACGCACAAGCCAAACCTGCTGGACCCGCGCCCACAACCAAAACTTTTTTTGGATCCAGGCTTTTAGAAAGAATTTTTTCGGTTTCATAGCAAGCCTGTGGGTTGACCAGACAGCTTGCGCGTTTGAGCTGAAAAATATGATCCAAGCAAGCTTGATTGCAGGCAATGCAAACATTGATGTTTTGTCCTTGATCGAATTTGGCTTTTTGAGTCCATTGAGGATCTGCCAAAAAAGGTCGAGCCAAAGATACAAAATCGGCCATCTCTTGAGACAAAATATCTTCTGCTATTTCTGGAGTATTGATTCGATTTGACGCTACCAATGGAACCTTACAATACTGCTTAAATTTTTGAGTAAGCCAAGCAAAAGCCGCTTGAGGTACCATGGATGCAATCGTTGGAACACGAGATTCATGCCATCCAATTCCTGAATTCAAAATCGAAACCCCTGACACTTCTAACTCTTTTGCAAGTTCAAGTACCTCCTCAAAGGAGTTTCCATCGGGGAGCAAATCAATCATGGGCAAGCGAAACATGATCAAAAACTCATGTCCCAGTTTTTGTCGAATGCCTTCGATGATTTCTTTTGCAAATCTAATCCTACCTTTCAGATCATGACCATATTCATCACTGCGACGATTGGTCCTGTGGGAAAAAAACTGGTGAATCAAATAGCCTTCCGATCCCATAACTTCAACGCCATCATAGCCCGCACGGTGAGCACAAGACGCTGCATGAATAAAATCTTGTACGCATTCTCGCACTTGTTTGAGACTCATCTTAGTCGGTGCAAATTTTGTAATGGGAGACTGGATTGCACTGGGAGCCAAAGAAAAAGGATGTACTGCATATCGCCCCGCATGCAAAAGCTGACAAAGCATCTTCGTTGGGTAGGCTTTGATCCTTTCAGTGACTTGACGGTGCAATCTCACATCCCAATAGCTACTCATCTTTCCAGAGAAAGGAAGCAGCCAACCCCTTCGATTGGGCGAAATTCCCCCTGTAACAATCATGCCCACCCCAGCCTTAGCTCTCTCCTCATAGAAAGCACTGAGTTTTTGTAGGCTAAAGGGGTTGCCCTCAAGACCTGTATGAATTGAACCCATAATGACGCGGTTTTCAATACGTACTCCGTGAACATCGATCGGAGTAAAAAGATGTGGATATTTTGAGCTCATGGTTGTGGAATGTAGCGCGGAGCGCCTGACTTGGCCAGACTTTATTCAAAACCAGGAAAATCTAACAGGATCGATCTATAGATTCATGCATGGAAAAATCAGCAAAAATTTTGTATAGAGGCAGGCATGTCAGGTCAGGAAAAGCTCATTCTCCATTCATATCGACGCTGCCCATTCGCCATGAGAGTACGAATGGTTCTTCACGAAAAGGGCTTGGATTTTGAAACCCTCGAAGAAAATTTAAGAAACTTCTCCGAAGAACTGAAAAAAATGCATCCCGAAGCCAAAGTTCCCGTGCTCATCCATGGCGATAAGGTCCTCTATGAGTCTGCAATCATTACTGAATATCTCGATGAAACTTTTCCCACTCCAGCACTAATGCCTGAGAACTCATGGCTCCGTTTCCAGGTCAGACTCTGGACTTATTGGTGCAATCAACATTTCAAAGCCCATGTAGATCACTATAAATATGGAGAGAGTCGTAGCCAATCCCAGGATGTGCTGATGGCTCCAGAACGGCTCACACAAGACCTATCCAAACTTGAACAAAACCTCCAACATCATCCCTGGCTCATAGGAGATGAAATCACGCTCGCGGATTTCCATGTTTTTCCTTTCGTCAGACAACTCAAACGTGCCACTCCCTATTTCGAGGTTTTGGATCAGCATCCCCATACTCTGGCCTGGTTGGAAAAAATTTGTGCAAGACCCAGTTTTGAAAAAACGATGAAGAAAAAGAAAGCCGTATCATGAAACATCAAGTGCTATACAACCAAAAATCAAGAACACAGCTACGAAAAGAGCTCGCAGCAGAGAAATTCCATCGCGTAGGAGCTTCATTTTATCGATACACCTTGATTGAAGATCCCCAAGCCTTTAGAGATCAGCTATACCTTGCGTGGTCCAACTTACGAATCTTTGGACGTATTTACGTTGCCAGAGAAGGGATCAATGCGCAGTTTTGTGTACCAGAGCATTCCTGGAATGATTTTATGGATAGTTTAGATCGATTTCCCGAAACCCAAGGGATCTTTGTCAACCGGTCCAATTCATCCGGTGATCAGTCTTTCATCAAGTTGGACGTTAGAGTCCGAGAGAAAATCGTAGCAGATGGACTCCAAGACAACATCTTTGAATATAGTGAGATCGGCACTCATCTTGGACCCGAGCAGTTTCATAAAAAAATGCAGGATCCGAATGTTCTGGTCGTCGATGTTCGTAATGACTATGAATGTGAAACTGGAAAATTCGAAAATGCGCTCACTCCTGAAAGCGAAACTTTTAAGGAAGTTCTCCCGGAACTCAGTCAAAAATTGCAAGAGCACAAAGATAAAGAGTTACTCCTCTACTGCACAGGCGGCATTCGCTGCGAAAAGGCGAGCGCATTCCTCAAGCATGAAGGCTACAATCGGGTCTACCAACTTCAAGGGGGAATCATCAATTATCTCAAGGAAATCAAAGAGAAGAAAGAAAGCCCAAAATATAAGGGAAGCATCTTTGTCTTTGATGGACGTATGGCTGAGAGCCAAGCCGAGAAAATTGCAGAGTGTTATCAATGTGGACAGGCTCATGACATGCATAGAGACTGCGACAATACGGGTTGTCATAAGTTGATGGTCCAGTGTCCAAGCTGTGAGGAGAAATTTCAGGGATGCTGCTCACAGGCTTGCATGGATATCCTCACATCAACATCATCTTAAAGACCCCATCTGCCCCTTTTTTGAGTGTGTAGCCTTTTGTCCTACGTGGACAAACTCCTTGCCTGCCTTTCTTTCGGGCCTGGCTTGCATTTCCATCATAGATAAATTCTTTTTTATTTTTAACAACTTACTGTCATTCTATGAATAGGGACCATGTGAGAACGGATGGGGTGAAACTAATTCATAAATTTTTTATATTATGTTTGATTTTTGATTTGATTTTATTATAGATAATTTACATGAGAAATTCCATTCAGGAGACTCAAGTAAGGGGGAGTACAATCTATGTATAAAAGGCATCTTATTGTCGCTGCAGTTTTGGCCTGTATTTTTTCTAGCTCGAATCTCCTGGCCAATTATCAAATTGATTTTTCAAAACCCTCTTGCCAGAAGAAATGGATTCAACTCTTTTTTGACGACAAAACCAGTGCCGAACAAGAAATTCAAATTCTGGATGAACTCTACAAGCAGAGCAATCCCAAAAGAGCTTATGGGATTCATCTCACACCGAAGCAAGCGCAAGTCATCAATCATAATAATGCAGCCTTACTTCGATTCATCAAACACTATGAACTGAGCATTCCAGATCTCAAGGCGCTACTGATTGGGAGCATCGAAAAAAAACTCAGCACCATTACTACGAGTCATCCATTTTATGAGCCCCAGAAAAATGTCCTAGATCACTTTGAAGAAGTTCATCCCCAAAACTACGAAAAATGGACTCGGTCCTGGTCAGACCAAGAAACATTTTCTACTCCAATTGAGAAAGCTAGGATCCTCTATGAAAATGCAAAGCTACGACTTGAATTTGCCATTCATCTTCCTACATACCTCAATGACCTTAACATCGACTCTCCTTATTTCACTTCGAATTCTAGTTCTGATTTGACTGAAAAGAGAGCGCAGCAAATCTCTGGCATAACCATACAACAGCAAAATGCCATAGAACGAGGAAACAATGCTGTGGCGGAGGCGCTTTCCGTAAAACTAGACTGGCTCCAAGAGAGCAATCAAGGTCATCCCACAATTGAACGCCCCATCCACAATTTTATTGTGATGGGTATGCAATATCTCAAATTACAAACCCATGAGATCCTCATCGAATTCCCAGTCAACCCAGGATATGACTCAAAAAATTTTCTACAAGCTACCGAAATCACAAGGCAACTTGAATATGTCAAAATGGCTTTGCTGGCATTGCATGAAAAAGATTTACGTAAGATCCAGTTTCAAAAAGCATCCGATCCTTTGACCTATACTTCTGTTCCTCAAGAAGCTTATGAGCAATATGCTTCGATTCTTCATTGGGGAAAGGTTTTTGACAACCCAGAAGAAATCGACCCAAGTTTGACACATGACAAAGTCAAATACTACCAGGATGCATACAGTCTCGCTGATCAAGATGTAATTTCTTGGATTGAAGCTCATCTCGCGCCCTATCTTATTCAAACTGCTTCGGACGAGTACTACGTCACCGCAAATACCCTTTCTGAAAATTTATGCAATGGGAACTCTGCTTGTGAAAACTTTTATAAAGGATCTGGCCTCCATACAGAATTTCCGATTGAGCAGCAGCTTCGGCAACTTCGACCCCGTAAAAGAAAATTTATCGATCAGAGCATTCGATATGCCTATGAATATTTAATGCCCTCAAGAAAAATACTTCTTGAAAGGGAATACCAATCAGAAAGTGCCCAATATAGGGCAGCATTTTCAAAAGCCAATAGCCTCGCCCGTGTGTATGTGTGCAATGAAAACTCTTGGAAAGATCTGTCTTTATTTATTGTAAAGCACTTTGAAACTCTTTCACCGCTCTATGAGGTTTCGATTTCGTTTAAACCCTGTGAAGCTCATGGAGCATCTTCTTTCAACCCCTTTGAAGTTCCGCTCTGGGCGCAAGAGTCTCTCTCAAATTCCGAACTTGAAATTACAAGTTACGCAAGCCTCCAATAGTTGGTGTTAATGATGAAAAATAGTGTTTCTTTTCCATGCATCATCGTTCGGATTTAGAACAATTTATAAAGAATCTTTTGGTGATGCCATTTACTAAAAACATATAACTTCTTAAAACTCTAAGAAAAAATACTGCAGAAACATTCCTTTCGCTAAGAATTCAACATTGGCATAGATTTCGCTTTTAGCCATGTACATGTTGTATATCTCTTTTTCATGTAGGTGCTTTGTTCTGATTTGGATCTATCCCTTCATTTCCTTGGGCTTATGTCATGCTCAAGGAAATGAAGGACATTTTAGGTGGTTTGAAAAAGACAAAATCGTTGTCGCAGAAACCGAAGCCGTAGAACGCTATCACTACCCCAGTTTTGATCCTCGTTATTACCCCGTTTGCCTCCCCAATAAGGTTCCGAACAACTACGAAAACTGCGCCCGTCAAAAACCTTACTCTGTATATTCTTCAGAGAAGAAAGAATTTTTTCAGCAAGACCTTCAATATCTCAAAGAACATGCTGCCTCATACTATCGAGCTTATACAAAAGGTGGTCAAGGTTGTACGCCAGAAAGAACCAAGGCGCAGCTTCAATCCCTTGCAAAGGGGCTCCTACCCGTCGAGAGTCTTCAGTGCAAAAGCTTGCACCTGGAAGAGAATGCAAAACACTCTCTATACGGAATTTTTTCTCCAAGCATGTGGATAAGCCTATTTCCCAAGCTACAAATTCATGGATTTTTTTGGGCACCTTTTGATCGTTCCAAAGCAAACTGGGATCACAATTACAAGGCTAGTTTTATTGCAGACTCAAAACGGTCCAAAATCTACAGAGATCCAGTAGTAGATACTCGCGCAACTTACAGCAAAATCAAATCCACCCTTGCAGATGATCCAGATTATAATCTGTTGTCTCCTTTTGACATTTTTGATCGTCCCGTCCAAACCATCAGTCCATACCTTTCATCATTTGCTTTTGATGAGAGGGGTCCATTTTTTTCCCAAACCATGTCTTCTATACTCGATCGGTCTGTATATAAAGCCCATGTATATTACGCACATGGCTTTCTCATGGATATGGATGACATTTTTGTTCTTCAACAGCTCAAAATCAATCACATCGATCGTACAAAACTCCATCAGGAATTTCCTGGTCAGGAAGGAAATCAAATCTACGTAACCTTAAACCTAATTCCCAGAGTCAGCTCCAGAACAAACTACAATTTTGTAGATAATGTAGAGAGATCTCGCTACTACAAAGATAAGAGCCGTCTCCCATCTGTATCCCTTTCCATAGCAGATGCGCTATATCTTCTCGTGGATCAAAGAGATATTCAAAATACATGTGGAAAATACGGAAGAACTTTCAAAGAAAATCAATCTCTATCCCTTCAATATCAGAGA
>JAGRAX010000041.1 GCA_020434365.1 Bdellovibrionales bacterium | reverse complement strand
TTGGCATTTTTACCCTCATTTTTATGTGAATCGGAAATCAAAAAGGGGACATTGATTCCTGTTTTACAAGCGTGGACATCCGCCATCGCTCCACTGCACTTTCTCTATCCCGCACAAAAGTATGTCTCTCCTGTAGTTAGAGCCTTTATTGAACTCTCCAGTGTCATGCTACAAAAGCGCTTTCACTTCACCAAAACGTAAGGTCAAGGCTCAAGCAAGCATCTCTCTTTAAAACCCACAAAATCTAGGTGCCAGGTGTATTTTTCGGATGCTTCGCATCGGTAGAGTATGCCTGGCACTTTCACGCTAATCTTTGTTATATCGCCTTCCTGTACTAGTTGTGCTTACTTTCGACACACCACATCCGCAAAATACACCTGGCACCCCGATCGGCCGATCGGCCAAGTTTATGAAATCGATAAAAGTTTTGTTGAAGAGTACACGAACTTTACATTTTCTAGCGATATTCACTCAGCAGGTAATAACTTCAAAATGTTTCCTTCAATATTGAGGCTGGCATTAAAATGAGAGTCCACACAATCATACCCAGAGTAAATGCCACCACTTCTCCATTGAATGCGATCACAAACTTCATCATCCGATACAAACGTATCACCAAAGCAAATGAGAATTGGCGTTTTTGGAGGGTTCATCCTGAAGCTCTTTTTAGCTTGGGTAATTGTTCTCTTGGGATAGAGAAAAACATGGGATCTCTATTCAATTGAAGAACAAAGGTCTCTTTTTTTCTGATGGCACTTTGTAGTAACTCAATGCACATCTCTTTTTCGCCTAAAGCTGCATAGATCTGAGCAATCTTATAATCAAAAAGCTCTTCCTTTCGTGGACTAGCGTGTAATTGTTGCAACAAAACTGTAGCACGCTTTTGATCACCAGAAAGCGCAAGATAAGAAATATACTCAGCATGTCTTGCCAAATTACCTCTTGCTGCATCTGCACCCACATGAGCTAAGCTTGAAATGGCTTCATCATACTTTCCCAATTGAGCAGCAGATCGAGACAGATAAAAATATCCCGAAACATGAGTTGGGTCTTTTGCAAGAATCATTTTTGCATGATCATAGCTTTTTGAAAAATCGCCTAACAGATACAGATGCCATGCCAAGCGCTCATCCGTAGCTGAGTCAGGAAATTTCTCAATGAGCTGCGCCATAGCTCTTTGAGCCTCATTCAACTTTTCATTGTATATAGCCAATTCAACTAACTTCCAATTCACTCCAATATCATCGGGAAAACGTTTCAGGATTTCTTTGCATATTTTTTCCGCTCGATCCGTATCGAGATCAACATATAAAGCTACTCTTAACCGAATTTTAAGCACGTAGAGATTATTGGGATTCAGATTAAAAGCCTTTTCCCCGTGATACCTTGCTAATTCAAGCCCTTTAGAGACATCTATTCTCGCGTAACCTACAAGCAAAGTATACGTTTCAGCCAAGGCTGCATGTACTATCTCCGAGTTTGAATCAAGAGCTAAGGCCTTTTCAAATTTTACTAATGCTTGATCAATTTTTCCTGGCGTAGCACTACGCTCAGTTAATAGCTGCTTGCCTTGTTGGATAAGTTTTTCTGTATTTTTTTCTTGTGCAATCGTATTGGTGGTCATCGTTAAAACTCCCAGAATTAAAACAAAACTAAAATTCATACCAAAATGAATAGCAGCAAAATTAGCCTAGGAGAATTCCCCAATTTCGTATATACCCATACAAATATGTATATCTATCAACTACCAAGCTAATTATGGAATGGCAGCATTTAAAAACTTTTTTTGTCGTCGGTGAAACTCAAAGCATGTCCTTGGCAGCAAGAGAGCTCAAGACCACACAGGCTACTGTAAGTCGTCACATTCAATCTTTAGAACAAGAATTGAAACATACGCTAGTAAAGAGAGATCTTACAGGCTCTCACCTAACACCCATTGGACTAAAAATTCACGAGCAAGTGCGCAAGATGCATTATGCGGCTTACAACATTGATCAAGAGCTCCGCAATCATAAACATACACGACATCATATCATTGTGAGCTGTGGAGAAATGACGAGTGTGCTTCTGTCAAAAAATTTGGCCCAATTGAAACAAGGTATTGAAGATGTAGAAATCATCATTACATCGACCAATACTTTTCTTGATTTGGCTGCAGGGGAAGCTGATGTGGTGATACGCAATCGCATGCACGATCTCGAAGGCTTTGTATATCATCCTCTCGAGCAAGCCCATTTGGAACGCTATAGTATTTATGGAAATGCAGCTACGTTCAAAAAACGAGGGCGGCTCAAATCCAAACAGCTCTCCACATACGACTGGGTCGTTTTTTCAAAAACCAAAGTACAACTTCAAACCGAATGGCTAAAAAAATACATTCCCAACTCAGCGATCAAGTTCAAGGTTCACCACGCCGCACTGGTAATGGATATTTTATCTACAACACCCAACACGCTAGCCATCCTTCCTAGATTTGTTGGCGAGAGCATGGAGGGAGCCATAGAAGTCTATACTCCAAAAGAAGATTTATCGTTCAGGAGATACATCGTCCGCCGAAACGAAGCCAATCCCTACGCAGAAAAAATCACAAAAAACATCCTCAAAATATTCATGAACGCCAAGTAGATAAGAGATAAACACCTTAATTTGGGCAAAGATTAACGGTATACGTCTTTTCGATGACCAATACGAATAACAAGAATTACTACTTTTTCCCTTTGTACTTCATACACAACCCTATAACTTCCGATGCGAAGGCGATATAGATTTTCGGACGAAGAGCCCTGCATCTTTCTAATCGGAAGAATTGAACTAAAGGGATCCACCGCCAGCAAATTCATTGAATCTATGATTCTTTGTTGGACTTCCTTAGGTAGAGGCTTGAGGTCTTTGATTGCAGATTTTTTGAATTCAACTGCATAGAATTTTGTTGTCACTTTTTACGATCTAGTCCAAGTTCTTTTATCACTTGAGCTAAGGGAACTGTAGACTCGGTCAAACGTTTCTCAATGATTCTCTGGTCTAATTCGTCTTCCAATCGCTCCTGAATTAAATTTTCTATAAAGGCTTGAACTTTGAGTCCTTTTTCATCGCAATATCTATTCATGGCCTTCTTTAAGCCTACCGGTATTCTTGCATTTAAAACAACCAATTTACTCATACTTTCATTTTAACACAATTGAAAGAAAAAGAAAGCAATAAAATTCTAAACAGTTATAGTAGCTTACTCCCCCAACAGGCACCGCACTCACAAAATGTACCTTATAGCGAATATATCTTTGTAATAGTTCCGGTTCCGGTAACGACCCCCGGAATTCATATTATGGTTTGATCAACTTAAATGTTCCCACACGATTGGGTGAAGCTCGTCCACTGAGTCGAATTGAGGGAGCTGAACTAACAGTGATATAGAAAATTTGCGATGGATAGTTTTTAAAATTAGGATCTGTATCTATCCCCCAATAGAAACGACCACGCTTGTTATCATCAATGGGTTCGATATGATCCCAACTGGGCACAAAGACCACTTGCCCTCGTGCATCTCGTATTTCAATGCGGATTCCTTTAGAATGTAAATCTGTTGTCCCATTGAGTTGTTGCGATGGTGACATAGGCCATTCAAATTCTACCGTAACCATATTTGTATCGACTTTAATAGAGTTGGGATACGCCACAATTCCAATCGGATCAGGCTGTTCAAAAACACCCTCGCTTCTCCAAGCAAGATTGGATTTCATAACTTCAAACTGATCATCAGAAAAATATTTCTTACAATTGATAGCCACAATGGGAGATATTTCAGACTGCATGTAATTGAATTGAATTTCTTCAAAGTTCGACTTTTCAAACTTGAATTCAGGACGATTTTTGTATTCCCAGAGTTCGGGGCGATCTTTGTATATAGGATTCCATGGAATAACTTTTTCTTTGTACCCATGAAAAAAGGCTTTTCTTCCTGGATAAAAACTTTCCCCATGGTCATCTAGTTTTTTATGGGGTGGAGGAGTATATGAGCAATAGTTCTTTTCCTCATATGAAATATCTCCTTGTGGATTAATATTTTGAACATAGTATATACTGTTGCTTGCAAATCCATCCCAATGGTAGATATTTTTCAAACTAGGACTTGCGGGAGTACCACAAAGATAGTCACCCCTATACAAACAATTTGCGGGATTTCTGGTCACGTATTCTTTTCTGTCTGGATGTTCTGAAAATAAATCTGTGTGATTGAGCCCAAAATAGTGTCCTAACTCATGGCTTAAAATCCTTGGTATGCTTTCAAGCGCCCACTTATTATAAAGTCTTTTAAAAAAAATTACGTCTTGATTACTTACTTTAGCTGTGGATAGTCCATGATTATACTCTTGAGGATCAACATATACTCCCCCAAGTGGCCAATATATAGCTCCATCATTTGCAGAGCCAAACTCCCCATCATCAACAAAAATAATATTGATATCTCGACTTACATCTACACCGAGTTTTTTGGCATCATAAATTGCTTTACGTAGAGCATTTCTACCGGACTTAGGAAAATCATCTTCTCCTGGAACAATGTAGAGAATGTGATTGAGTTTATATTTGATACGATTTTCATAGGCCTTATTCACAACTTCCACAAGGTTCTCAGCATCGGTACGTTCGATTTCACGTTCAGCCTCTGGAAGTGTTGACGCTACGATAAAATTTAAATTTAGGTAGCCATCTTTCTTACTTAATAAGGTCTTGGGTGGCTGTGTGGGAGCAATAAATTGTAGACCCTCGCCCGAGGCAAAAGAAAAACCATGATAAAAAAGCAGTCCTAACAATAAGAAAGAACTCAGAAATGCATATTTAAACCTCAATTTGTGCATAGCGCTAACATCAATACATCAACAGACTGTTATTGTATAATAAATTTTGCCCATGTGCTTCTACGAAGCATTTTGAAATATAGGCCTATATGCAAGCACACCTTCGGAAGAAGGTAAAATAACCGCAAAATACATCTGGCATTTTTTATAGTTCCGGTTCCGGTAATGGCCCCCAGGAATTCAACCCTCGTCATAAAGACCTTTTCTTCTATGCCAATCTGCAATGCCTTCCTCTGGATAACGCTTGAAACATTTCTCGTTTTTAGCAGTTGGGATTTGACACCAATTCGCTGCAAAATCTAGCATCATATGAAACCGCTCATCTGGTTTGGGAAGAGGCGTATCAATCGAGGACGCAAAGGGGTAAATTTGTTCTGGCCACCTTGAATCAGCCAACCAAAGAGCACTTCCACAATACTTACAAAAATAGCGCTTTGCTGTCTCTGTTTCTTCAACTTGAGAATTTTCCCATCGATTTATTTTATAACCTTCGTAAATCGAGAGATACTTTTTACCCTGAACTGAAAGTGTTTTTGTTTCAGCCATAAGATTAATAGCAAAACCGCCGCCTCCAGCTGTCTTTCTACAAATCGAACAATAACAATAATTAAACGGAAATGGTGTATGACTCTCAACCGAAAACGTAACTTTTTGACAATGGCATAAACCTTCCAACTTCATATTTTTTCCTCATCTAGTCTAGGTGCCAAGTGCATTTTTGTAGTTCCGGTTCAGGTAACGATCCCCGGAATTAAACACACCGTATCCGCAAAATGCACCTGACCTAGGGCCTAGGAATGTTTTTACGTAAAATTAATATCTTTAGAAAAAACAACTTGGCTGATACCTCGGCTTAGGTATTGCAGAGAAATGTCATGATGAACCTTGTCCCGAGAATAAACACATTCCCTTGGAATTATCACTCGATAGTCCCTTTGATAAGCATCGATTGCAGCCATACGAATACAAGCATGTGTATTGATACCGGTTATAATCAATTCAGAAGCTTCCATTTGTTTAAGAATTTCGTCTAATTTGGTTTGAAAAAACGCACTATATCGCTTTTTAACAACTTCGATGTCTTGGCTTTGCTTGTCTAACTCATCAAGAACTTGCGATCCCAAAGTCCCCTTAATTGTTTTTTTGATCCCTTTATCCTTCATCACTAGAAAAGCATCTCTAAGATCTGGTTCAAATTCCTGACGCACCCATACAATATTAACACTTCTCTCTCTGGCTCTTTTGACAAGGTCGTTAATCTCCTCTACGAGAGAATTTTTATGCTTTTTCAGCTCACCTTCCTCAAAGTAATCTTTGAGCATATCAATCACTAGCAAAACCGACTGACTCATAGGAATCTTATATCATAACTATCCATAAAATCTGAAGCCAACCCAAATTCTCAATACCAACACACCACATCCGCAAAATACACCTGGAACTTTTTTATAATAGTTCCGGTTCCGGTAACGGACCCCGAAATTAAAATTCATCGGAGAAAAACAAATTCTGTGTCGTTTTTAATTTTTTTGGTGGGGTTTGTATTGTTGGATTTGTACTAGACTTTCTTTTGCTAGAGTAACTCTAACACAGAAGAGCACTCAGATATTCATTGGAGAAGGGGATTTGGTCAGATTTCCCCTCGCCTTCGGCGAGAAAAAAGCCCAACGTATGTTGGGCTATAGAAAATTGACGGCCCCAAGGCCTTGCTCGCCGAAAGGCGAGCCAAACAGACAGATGAACCGAGCCCGAAGGGCGAGAGGTTCAAATCCCCTTGAGCAAGAAGCTACGGGATAAAATAATGGATTTGTACCCTCTCCGTTCTGCTTCGCAGAACTCCGGGGCATCTCCGCTTTTGCTTTGCAAAAGCTCCTAACCCGAGGACCTACCTCAGATCTCATTGGAAAAACCAAATAAAAAAGCCCAACTTTTGTTGGGCTTTTTTATTTGGCGTGCCGGAGTGGACAATTATCGAACTGAATGTATGGAAATAGCAATATGACCAAGAAATTTGCAAATAATAGTCCTAGGTTATCTTTGGGAACATGTCTTGATTATAACAATCTGGGAACATATCGGTGTTCCCAATAAAGGCAAATATCCACCTCAGTACGAAACTTTTAATTCAACCACTGGTCATTTTAACCTGGAATTTCACATTAAAAACACCACTTTTTAAAGCTCAGAGCAGCCTTTCACACAAAGGTCATGAATAGCGCGGCTTATTCTAGGATTTCTGCGAATTTGAGACAAAATGAGCGTCTTTATAATGTGGCTTTCGAATATCTGAGAAAGCCTCCTGAGCAACACTATCAACGGACTTTTGATTAAAAGTCGGTTTAAATATATAATAAAGTGACATGAAATCCATTCTTTCACATGTTATTTGCCTTGCTGTAAGCCTCGGTTTTCTGCTCGGGAATTTCACCGAACTCAAGAGTTTCTCTCAGCACTATGACAAAACGACTTCCATCCAATCTAGTTTGAATCGCACCTTTGACTCTGCAACCCATACAGATGATGACTGTTCCAATTGTGGAGGCTCCAGTCATTGTTCTCACCATTGCAATGGTCTACACTTCGTTGTCTTGACCTCTACGCTTAAAAGTCCAAATTACCCTGCATCTGATTTTCTGGATCTAGGCATGAAGCAAAGGCTGTTAAGTCCATTTCTTGAGATGGCTGGTCAGCCCCCTCAATTCTTCCTCATCTAAATTTATCATCGGCTCACACCGCTCGTGGTGTGTTCCATTAAGTATATATACTTAGCGTTCTCTAGACCGTACTGTCACGCATGCGTGACAAACGGCCGAGTAGAACCCGTTACATAGAAAGGCAAACCTGCCATGAAAACCATTGTTATTATTTTAGTTGGGCTCATCACCAATATTACATATGCCCAAGAGCATTGCGACTTTAACAACCCCAATGCTTTACTCACGCGTGTAAAAGAAACGCACCCATCGGTACTCGAAGCCAAGCTTCGTGATCAAGCGAAACAACATCTCACTGCTGTTGCTAAACAACGACCCAATCCAACTTTAGATGCAGAAGCGCTGTTCGGTAATCCAAATTCTCAATTTGCTTCCGATACATTCTTTTCCCTTCAGCATACGATTGAACTTGGGGGCAAACGATCGACTCGCATCCAAACCGCACAAGCTCAAATTGATAAAAGTGAATTGCAACAGAGGCAAATTCAAGAAACGGCAATGATCGATACGGCCGTACAGATATATCGACTGAGGCAAATCGATGAACTGTCTAAGCTCTATCAAGAGGCGACCGAAGCTTTTCGCGGAATTCGAAAGCGTCTCCGAAGACTGCCTTCTCGATCTCCAGAACAACAAGTGGAGATGGATACCTTAGAATTGGCATCGAATGCGTACGAATTTGAGCTCATTCAAAAGGAGGCTGAGAAAGACTTCATTGAAAAACACTTGGCCTATTTTGTTGGATGTCGGATTTTACCAAATTCTTTTCCACTTCCCATGCAGCCTCGTTTTCCAACCGAAATGAGTTCTTATTCCGATGTTACCCATTCGGTACAAGTGAAAAGTGCCAGGCAAGATCTCCAGATTGCTCGTGCACGGTTGGAACAAGAAAAGGCAAAAAAAACTCCTAACCTAAGAGTCGGACCGGCCATTGGATATGGACGTAGTCAAGGATCGGATTCAGTCTTATTTGGTGCGGCCTTGAGCATGCCATTGCCTTTGCTCAATACAAATCAAGGACAACGAGCGTATCAAGATGCAAATGTTCGGACCGCCACACTTAGACTGAAGAACGTGGAACAAGAAGCAATTCTGGATTTAGAAATTTGGAAAGAACGATATCAACGTTTCTATCAATCTCTGCAAAAGTCCAATGCACGCAGTATCGTTGAGAAAAAACATAAACGGATCGAATCCCTATTTCGACGTGGAGTGGTTTCAACCGCTCTGGTCATTGAGGCACATCGTCAGTTGATCGATTTTAGTCAAGCCCAACTGTTGTTTGAACTGGGGGCGGTGGAAGCGCTTTGGAATATTTATCGAATCACTGGAAATTTAGATAAAGGAATATTGTAATGAACACTTCGTTTTCTAAAATGAAAAATCTTCTTTGTGCAAAGGTTCTACTTACCCTTTGGCTCACACTAACTTTTCATGTCGCAATGGCAGAAAACAAAAAGCACAACCATAATCACGAACAAGAGCAATTAAAAAAGAAGGTTGAAGAAGGTCATGAACGGCATGCAGATGATCACACAATGGAACATAAGGATGATCACAAAGGCATGGACAATCATGATGAACATGAGGAAGGCAACAGAAAAGTAGGTGAAGGTAAAGCCGTTATCGAGATTCACGATGATAAAGGATTTCGTTTATCGAACGAAGCTTATCAAGCGCTGAAGATAAGATATGAAAACATTTCAGGTTCTCGCTTCCCTATTCCTAAGTCAGCTTTGGTCCGAGTGAAAGACGAAATAGGTGTGTACCGATTTCAGGAATCATTTTTCAAATTGGTTCCCGTGAAGATCCATCGTGAAGAAAAGGATCGGTACATTGTAAATGCACCACTTCAAGCGGGTGACCAGGTTGTCACACAGGGAGTGGAACTCCTTCGCGTGGCGGACATCTATTCCCAAGACACCTCAGAGTATGGTCACGGACACTAGAAAGGCATCGACATGATCAATCAAGTCATAGAATTTTCCGTAAAAAACAGACTTTTTGTCTTTGTCGCTAGCCTCGCTTTGGTGGTCTTTGGAATAAAGTCGTTTCAATCCTTATCGATTGACGCCGTTCCAGACATCACCAATACACAAGTTCAGATCAATACACAGGTGGAGGGCCTGATTCCCGAAGAAATCGAACGAATGGTTACATTTCCCATCGAGTATGCAATGAACGGTATGCCGGGTGTGGAAACGGTTCGGTCCATTTCACGATATGGCATTTCTCAAGTTACAGTCGTGTTTGAAGATGGGTTTGATATTTACCGCGCCCGGCAACTGGTGTCCGAACGTCTGATCACCATTGATTTGCCTGAAAATATGACTCCAGAAATGGGGCCGATCAGTACAGGACTGGGTGAAATCGTTCACTATTCGGTCGAAGCCAAAGAACCTTCGACAGACTCCGAACAACGGTTGCTTCAACTCATGGAACTTCGATCTATCCAAGAATGGCAGATCAAGCCTCGTTTGTTAACGACAACAGGAGTGACGGAAGTCAACACGATTGGTGGTTTTGAGAAGCAATTTTTTGTACAACCCGATATCCAAAAGATGAGCCGATACGGAATTCACGTTGATGATGTCGAAAAAGCCATTTCTGAAACCAACCTCAATGTTGGAGGAAGTTATATCCAGCAAACCGGTGAACAGCTTCTGGTTCGCGGAAAAGGTCTTCTTAAGAATATCGAAGATATTCAAAACGTTGTTGTGAAACGCCTATCCACACTCCGGGTTATTCGAGTGGAGGATATTGCAACGGTGAAACTTGATAAAGAGATACGAACCGGAGCAGCCACGGTCAATGGAGAAGAGTCGATCATTGGTACGACATTCATGCTTCTAGGAGAAAACAGCCGAACAATCTCCATTCGCGTGGTGGATCAGCTCGAAGAAATCAAAAAAACGTTGCCGAACTGGGTAGAAATCAAGGTTTTATATGACCGATCTTCTATGGTCAACGCCACACTAGGTACTGTGCAGCACAACCTTCTTTTTGGTGCGGCTTTGGTCATCATTTTTTTGATGCTTCTCGTGGGAAATCTTCGAGCGGCATTGATTATTTCCATCGTGATCCCCTTATCCCTGCTCATTACTTTCATACTCATGAAGTGGCGAAATGTTTCGGGAAACCTAATGAGTTTGGGGGCATTGGATTTTGGCATCATTGTCGATGGAGCGGTCATCGTCGTAGAAAACTGTGTTCGGAGAATTCACGAAAAGGGGAAAGAACTGGGCCGAGACCTGAGCGCTGCCGAAGTGAAGCAAGAGGTCATCACCGGATCCACAGAAATGCAAAAAGCTGCCATTTTTGGCGAGGTCATCGTGATGATTGTGTTTATCCCCATTTTTGCTTTGACCGGCGTGGAGGGAAAGATGTTTGCGCCCATGGCCACAACCTTCGTTATGGCATTAGGCTCGGCACTTCTTCTGTCCTTTACGTTGATCCCCGCTTTGTGTGCAACGCTACTCAGTGGAAAAGTCAGAGAAAAGAAAACGCTATTTATGCGAATCATGGAACGTTTATTTCAACCCATTCTACATTTAGCGTTGAAAGCAAAGTATGTCGTGATGTCGGTAGGCGTGGCTGTAATAGCCGGTGGTATAGTTCTCTTTTCTCAAATGGGATCAGAGTTTATTCCAAAGTTAGACGAAGGTGACTTTGCCGTTCAATTCATTCGACCCGCCAACATTAGTACAGCCAACTCTGTAGCTCTTCAAAGACTTTCGGAAAAAGTCATTCGATCCTTCCCCGAGGTTAAGAATGTGTTTGCTCGAACGGGAGCCGCTGAAGTGGCAACGGACCCAATGGGCGTCAATATTTCCGACAGCTATGTCATGCTCAAAGATAAAAAAGAATGGACTGGATCCATCCAAACCAAGAAACAACTCATTGCGGCCGTTCGTGAAAAATTGGAACGGACCGTACCTGGTCAAAAACTGCTGATCTCTCAGCCGGTCGAGCTTCGCTTTAATGAACTTCTGGAAGGAACACGTGCTGAAGTTTCAGCAAAGATTTATGGAGACGATTTGGATCTGGTTATCGATTATTCCAAGGACCTAGCCAACCTTTTAAGCAAAATTCCAGGCGTAGGAGAAGCAGAATCGGAATCCAGCGGAAAAGCGCCCATGCTTCAGTATTCACCCAAACAAGACGTCCTGGGTAAATTGGGGGTTAGCAGTCGTCCGGTATTGGATGTGATCGAGACCGCATTGGGTGGACGAGAAATTGGGAGTATCTATGAAGGTGTTAAACGCTATCCAATTGTTGCGCGACTGTCGGGAGAAGAAAGAAAAGATTTAAAAACCATTCGAAAACTTCCGGTTGGGATTTCCGAAGGGTTTACCGTTCCCATCGAAAAAGTCGCCGATATAGATTACATTGAAACCTTTTCTTCAGTTTCAAGAGAAAATTCTCAAAGAAGGGTTGCCGTTCTTATCAATCCAGAAACAAGAGACATTGAGGGATTTGTCCAAAAAGCCCAAGCCATGGCCGAAAAAGAGCTCGAGCTTCCGGAGGGATATTATGTTGAATGGGGTGGAAGTTTTAAAAATCTTCGTACGGCGAAGGAAAGACTCAAGATCCTGGTACCCCTTGCGCTTCTGACCATTATCATGATGCTTTACTTTGCGTTTCAAAACATCGGTCAAGTTGGGTTGATTTTTCTGTGTGTACCGATGTCCTTAGTTGGGGGTGTATTGGCTCTTCAAATCATGGGAATGCCATTTAGCATTTCAGCGGGGGTTGGATTTATTGCGCTTTCAGGAATTAGTATCCTTAACGGTGTAGTGCTCGTGACGTATTTCAATCGTTTGAGATCGGAAGGAGTCAATCCGGAAGAGGCCGTCAGGCAAGGAACGATGGTTCGCTTGCGCCCCGTCTTAATGACCGCATTGACGGACATGTTCGGATTCTTACCGATGATGGTATCTACAGGTCTGGGGGCAGAAGTTCAAAAACCTCTCGCTACGGTAGTTGTGGGCGGCATGTTTTCAGCCACGTTATTGACGCTGATCGTATTGCCAAGTTTGTACAGCATTTTTTCAAGGGTTATGCCTATTGAGAATGCTGTTGAGAAATCAGCATAGTTTATGCAATAGAAATATTGGGATAAAAAGATCAACATGTCAGATTGTGGATGTGAAATAGAAATCAAAGATCAAGAGCAACGTGGAGTTTTGTATTGGTTGCTGGCGATCAATCTTTTGATGTTTTTCTTTGAAATCGGGATTGGTTGGCTTGCTGAGTCCACCGCTCTTATTGCGGATGCCTTGGATATGTTGGCGGATGCAATGGTTTACGGAATTTCTTTGTATGCCGTGGGTCGATCCGCCCACCACAAAACTAGATCAGCATTGGCAAATGGTTATTTTCAAAGCGTTCTAGGTTTGGTCGTTCTAGCGGATATCATTCGTAGAATCATATTAGGTAGTGAACCCGAATCTATATTGATGATCGGTATGGGATTTATCGCTCTTATTGCCAATGTTATTTGTTTTGTGATCATCCAAAAGCACAAAGAAGGTGAAGTTCATATGCGAGCGAGTTGGATATGTTCCCGTAATGATGTGATTGCAAACTTCGGCGTAGTTGTCGGGGGCGTGCTAGTGTGGATGTTAGGTGTTCGCTGGCCAGATATCGTTATCGGATTTCTTATCTCCGTGGTGATTTTAAGAGGAGCATGGCTCATCATCAAAGATGCTAAAAGCTCCCTACCAAATGCTCGGTGAGTCTACACAAATAAATTAAGGTTGACCCACCCCTGCGGCGCGGAGGGTTTCTTCGTTGGGGCCTTTTTGATTACAACAATCTAATAGTTTTCCGTTTACTGCTATGGCTGGAACCGTTTGGATACCCAAACTCTTTGCTCGTCGACTGATTTCAGAGTCCTTCATATCCAGAATAACAATCTCACATGACGAACATGCGATTCTTTTCACCATTTGGATGCTTTCTTCACAGACCGAACAACCGGCACTAAAGATTTCTATCTTTCTCTTTTTCATGGAATGTCTCCTCGTTTAAAGCTTCTATTAGACTTAGTATGAGCCCTCTACCTATCTATAGAGTCAAGCGAAATATCGCATTCTATCCATGGTATTGACTCTATACCTAACTATAGAGTTATAATTGGGTAAGTATGAATGAAAAGCATCCTACTTTTACGATTGGTCGTCTTTCAAAAATGGCCAACGTCAATATCCAGGCCATACGATACTACGAGAGAGAGGACCTTTTAGAACCGGTAATTCGCAAGGATTCGGGCTACCGTCTCTATAATGACGAGAGCTTAAAACGACTTCATTTTATTCTAGAAGCAAAGAATCTGGGCTTTACTTTAAAGGAAATTCAGTCTCTTTTGAGCCTTCGCATTCAGTCGAAAACAAGATGTGATCATGTGAGAAAAAGAACTGAGATGAAACTGAAAAATGTTCGACAAAAGATAGGTCAATTGAGAAAGATCGAAAGAACGCTCAAAAAACTTATTCTGGATTGCGAAAATCGAGTTATATCAGATCAATGTCCGATCCTCGAACAAATGGAGGGATGATGTTTCAATTTAAATTGATCTATTTTCGTGGCTGCCCGAATTACATCAGGTTTCGCAATTATCTTAAAGGTACGGGCCTTTCTTTTCAAAATATTTGTCAAGATGACCTCCCCGCAGATCATCCTTTAAAAGCCTATTCTTCTCCGACCGTTCTCAATGGAGACAAGATTCTCTTTGGTGCGAATATGGGTACGCAAGGTGGAGGATGCTCTTTGGAAGTCCCCACTCAAGAGGAGTTTCTCGAAAAGCTCAACCAGATTGGCGCTAACGTCCGCCCTTCGAAAACAAGTTCTTGGGCTACGCAAATGGGCTCCATTGGTTCGGCTTTAACTGTAGGGCTATGTCCTGTTTGCATTCCTGCAATTGGAGGAATGTTGTCTGCTCTTGGCCTTGGGTTCGTGGTTAGCGAAAAGATTCTCCACCCTCTGCTCATTGCCTTTCTTGGAATCACCATCGCGGGGCTTTTTTGGTCATATTTGAAAGAACACAGACAGCTAGCGCCACTCATCTTAGGGATAGCAATGGGAGGTGGGCTTTATGCCGGACGTTACATTTACTTTGGTTATCGAATCAATCAAATCATGATGTACGGAAGTATTGTTGGCCTCATTGTTGTTAGCATTTGGAACGTTCGACTTCGTAGGAAGGTCAATTGTCAATCGTGTGATTCACCTTCATCTAGGTCTGGGAAGGGATCTTAACTTATGAAAAAGGTGATTTTTATTCTTTTGTGTTTGTTTTCGCTATCTTTATATGCAAACCCTACTCAGAAGCGCGTACGAGTAAAGGGAATGACCTGTCCTTCTTGCGCAGCATCTGTTGAAAAAGAGTTGATGAAGATGTCAAGCGTCAAAAAGATAGAAATTTCGCTAACAAACGGAATCGTAGTAGTATTTCTCAAAGAAGGAAAAACGATATTGCGCTCTGAAATTCAGAGTGCTGTGGAGAACGCTGGATTTACGGTGCTAGCTATTAACTAACTAGATTAACTTTTGATGTGACTTAGAAAACAACTCAAACCTCAGTGAGGACCTCCAGGACATCGATTGATCTCAACCGTAAGATGAACAAGATCACTGTGGTCCGACAACAGGGTTTTATAATAATCCGCATCTTTTGGCTCATGTGTCACGACAGAGACAATCGCTGCTAAATGCTTAGGTCCAACTCGCCAAATATGGAGATCTGAAATTCGATCATCATTCTTCCCCTCAATTTTTTCTCGAATAGATTCCCTTTTGTTTTTTCCTACCTCAGCATCGAGCAGTACGCTGCTTGTATCCTTGATCAAACCGTATGACCAATGAGCAATGACCATAGACCCTACCAGTCCCATCACAGGATCCATCCATACCCATCCTAAATATTTGCCAACGACTAAGGCAAAGATAGCAAAAAGTGACGTGAGAGCATCTGCCAATACATGAAGATAAGCTGCACGTAGGTTATGATCATGATGGTGTTCACTGGCGACATGATGATCGTGATGATCTCTTAAGATAAAAGCACTCGTCAAATTAACGAGAAGACCAACGATTGCAACCAGAATAGCTTCATCAAAACGAATGATTGTTGGCGATGCTAATCTCGTGATACTTTCTCCAAAGACAAACAATGCAACGATCCCCAAACCGATGGCACTCGCAAACCCTCCGAGGGCTCCTACTTTTCCAGTACCAAAACTAAACCGTGGATTCGAAGCATGACGACGAGCAAAAATGTAAGCAAAAACGGTAATACTAAGAGCTGCGGCATGGGTTCCCATATGCCAGCCATCGGCAAGTAGAGCCATGGATCCAAAAACTGTTCCAGCGACAATCTCGATTACCATCATGACAAACGTCACAGCAATTACACATTTTGTTCGCCGTTCACCGCTCGTTTTTATATCAGTTCCAAAAGAATGGTGGTGTTTCCAATATTGAAGTTCTTTTGTGTGCATATCTTATCCTTACTTTGGTTATCACAAAATTATTGTCGTTCTATCCAGCAAATCATTTATATACGTATTTTCCGCAAGCGAAGTGCATTTACGATCACCGACACAGAACTAAAACTCATGGCTGCTGCGGCAATCATGGGATTGAGTAAGAGACCGATGAAGGGATACAAAATCCCAGCAGCAATGGGCACGCCTACCGCATTATAAACAAACGCAAAAAACAGATTTTGTTTAATGTTTCTCATTGTGGCTCGACTCATGCGCCTTGCACGAACAATCCCGTTGAGATCACCTTTGACGAGAGTTACGCTGGCACTTTCCATGGCGACATCGGTACCCGTACCCATGGCAATTCCGACTTCAGCTTGAGCTAGGGCCGGAGCATCGTTGATTCCGTCACCGGCCATCGCCACCACATGACCATTCGCTTGCAAGCCTTTGACCGCTTCTACTTTTTGTTCAGGCAATACTTCGGCTACCACTTGGTCAATTCCTAGCTGTTTGGCCACGGCTTTGGCCGTAGTTTCGCTGTCGCCCGTTAGCATCACAATGCGTAGACCTTCTTTGTGAAGGTGCTCAATCGCTTCGGGCGTCGTGGACTTTATGGGGTCGGCTACACCGATCAACCCTCCAAACTGACCATCGATGGCAACAAACATAACAGTCTGTGCTTCCGATCGATATTGCTCTGCTTCTTCCAAGCGATGTTCTATGGAAACGTTTAAGTCCTTCATTAAAGCAGCGTTACCCAAAGCCACGGAAGTTCCATCGATCTGTCCTTTCACCCCTTTCCCGGTGACAGAATCAAACTCACTTACCGTACCAAATGAGATCTTTCTCTCCTGGACGCCTGAAACAATAGCCTGGGCCAAGGGATGTTCACTGCTCTTTTCCAAGCTCCCAACCCATTTTAAAAACTGCTCTTCGTCAAAAGAACGCTCGGGAGCAACGGTGACCAACTTGGGTTTTCCTTCGGTTAAGGTTCCAGTTTTGTCGACCACCAACGTATCGACCTTGCGCATGACTTCGATAGCCTCGGCATTTTTAAAGAGCACGCCCATCGATGCACTTCGGCCAGTTGCCACCATGATCGACATCGGTGTTGCCAGTCCGAAGGCGCAAGGACACGCAATAATAAGGACAGCTACGGCATTAATCAGGGCAAAAGCCATTTTGGGCTCCGGCCCCCACAAGCCCCAAATTACAAACGTAGCAATAGCAATCACCACAACCACAGGAACAAAGTAACCCGACACAACATCGGCCAACTTTTGAATGGGTGCTCGGCTGCGTTGGGCTTCGGCCACCATGTGCACAATGCGGGAAAGAAGGGTGTCGGCCCCGACCTTTTGGGCTTCCATCACAAAACTCCCAGTGCCATTAACTGTCGCTCCAATCACTGCATCTGCCACCTGCTTTTCTACGGGAATCGGTTCTCCTGAAATCATGGATTCATCGATCGTGCTTTTGCCTTCCAAAATCACACCATCCACAGGAATCTTTTCTCCAGGGCGTACGCGAAGATGATCTCCTAATTGAACGTGATCTAGCGGTACGTCTTCTTCCGAGCCATCATTTTTGATTCGACGGGCATTCTTGGCGGCTAAACCCAACAGCTTTTTAATCGCCGCATTGGTTTGGCTTCGAGCTCGAAGTTCTAACACTTGTCCCAACAAAATGAGCGTAACGATTACGCCCGCTGCCTCAAAATATACCGCAACATGGCCATTTTCACCTTGGAACGAAGGCGGAAATAAGTCAGGCAAGAAGGTTGCCAGTACGCTATAGACATACGCGACAGACACTCCCAAGCCGATTAAGGTAAACATGTTGAGCTTTCGGCTCATTAGCGATGTTACAAAGCGCTCGAAAAACGGCCAGGCGGACCACACACATACCGGTGTAGCCAATAAAAACTCCAAAAGGATCCGCCATTTACTTGAAAGAACTTTTGAAACTGGTTGGCCTGGTAACATGTCTCCCATAGAGATAATCACCAAGGGTACGGTAAAGATGGCCGCCCAAACAAAACGACGCTTCATGTCGATAAATTCTTCAGACGATTCTTCTGTATCGCTGATTGTTTCTCGCTCCAGAGCCATCCCGCAAATCGGACAGCTTCCCGGCTCATTTTGAATGATTTCCGGATGCATCGGACACGTCCACTCTCTAAATACGGGCGTTATTTTCTCTAAGGCCGTTCCACACTCTGGGCAGGATCCAGACTCATCGGATTTCACTTCTGGATGCATCGGACAGGTATACTGGGCTTTAAGCATATTGCTGTCCTTCACAAACTCGATATATCTCACTCATCATTGAGTATCTTCCTACCTTTCTTAATCCATTCTTGAATGACGGCCTTCTCTTTGCTGGTGACTCCAGATCTCCAGTGCATCACTTTGTAACGCAGCGGAGGCATGGAATTCTCTTCTAAAACTCTTTCAATAGCTTCGAGATCATCGAGGGGCGTACCATGGCCTTGAAATGGAAAGCCTTCGGACATATCCATGTGTTCTTTGGCTTCGCGGATATCCTGATGAATTAGTTGTTTAGGACCAGGAATTTTAGCATACCATGGCAACGCATCCACGATTCCATGACAATTAAAACATTTTTGTTTAAAAATGCTCTTA
>JAGRAX010000040.1 GCA_020434365.1 Bdellovibrionales bacterium | reverse complement strand
GATATGAAAACGCAGCCTCTTCCCATTGACGCGAAATATCCAACAGGTGGAGCAGATGCATTTGTAACACGTTTGGTTCCCATCAAGTTCATCAGCGCCTCGGAAATTTCTAAATCTCTCCGATCTCTGATTTCTCGAAATGGAGATATGATCTCTTACAATCCTACGAATACAATTATTATTACAGACAATCTATCGAACATCAGAAAAGTTCTTCAAATCGTAGAGAAGCTAGACCAAAAAGGATTCCAAGAGTCGATCAATATTCTTAAACTTCGCTTTGCACCCGCCATGGAAACAGCCAACAAGGTCAAAGCCCTTTTTGATCTCGAAGGAGGGACCACAGCACAAGCCAACGCAAATGCAAACAACCAAAACGGCGCTTCTTCCTCTGAAGGACAATCCATCTCCAAAATCATTCCAGACGAAAGAAGCAATTCACTGATTGTTGTGGCCAATACAGTTGGCTTTAAGAAAGTAGAAGAATTTGTAAGCAAAATCGATCAATCGCTAGAAGATCAAATTGGAACCGGTCGAATTCATGTGCATTACCTCCAATATGCAGACGCTACGGAACTTGCAGAAACTCTTTCTGGGGCAAGTCTTCAAAACTCAAATTCCAAATCTCAAAATCCAAGAACCAATCCAGTTCCCTCGGCTGGAGCCATTGCCGGTTCAATTTCTGGAGAGATTTCCATCTCACCCGATACCCATACCAATTCTTTGATCATCACAGCTTCGGCTTCGGACTACCAGTCTTTGGTACCCATCCTCAACCGCTTAGACATTCGAAGACCTCAAGCTTTTGTCGAAGCCATGATCATGGAAATCAATATTGATAAAGCCTACGAACTCGGACTGGTGGCCAATGGCGCAGGGTCGAGAGGAAATACAACAGCCTTCGGTGCCACTCAGTTTGGAAGCAATAGCTCTCTGTTCATACCTTCTGACCCTACGGCGCTTTCTGGTCTCACCTTGGGACTTAGAGGAAAAAACTTTAGTCTACCTGTCGCCGGTGGAAGCATCGATATCCCCGTATTTGGTGGAACATTTAGAGCACTTCAAACCGATGGGGTTGTCAATGTGCTCTCCACACCCAACATTCTCACACAAGACAATACAGAGGCCGAGATTGTCATCGGTCGAGTAGTCCCTTTCTTGATCTCTCAAGGGTTTGATGCAACAGGAAGACAAATCAATCAGATTCAAAGAGAAAATGTGGCCATCACCTTGAGGGTCACACCTCAAATCAACTCTTCAGATGAGATGACGCTCGATATTTTCCAAGAGATTCAGGATCTCGTAGTGGGAGCTGATTTTGCAACTCTTGGACCTACAACCTCAAAGCGCTCGGCCAAAACAACCGTTCTGGTAAAAGACGGACAAACCGTTACCATTGGGGGACTGATCAATGACAAGGTCTCCGAATCCAATGGGAAAGTACCTGTCTTGGGAGATATGCCACTTATTGGTTGGCTCTTTAGGAATAGAGGTAAAGACAAAACAAAGACAAGCTTGTTCATGATGATTACACCTCATATCATTCGCGATCCAAAAGACTTAGAGAACATCACAACCAAAAAGAATGAACAGAGGCAAGAGTTTATCAATGCCAACAAAGCAAAAGAACATCCTGGCATTACCGATTACAACCTCAACTATGATTTGAGGGTCAAAGATCAGCAGCCTGTCCCCGCCGGTAGCCCCACGGGTGGATTTTTAAGTGATCCCCCAAACACAAATCCATAAGATTTGTCTTTGGACTTAAGTCCTTGTTTTTATTTGAGAGGGACCATCACCAAAAGATCAAAACTGGGATTTGGACACAAAAGCAGGTACAATAATAGAGATAGGGGTAGAAAGAGTTTTGTAAAATGGGCTTTCAAAAAGCGCGCAAAACTCAGCCTGTACAAACAATAAGGAACCAAAGAGTACACATTGAAATCACCATGGGATAAATCTTCGGGCACGGTCGTCATCAAGAAAGATCAGCTTGAAAAATCAAAGCAGTCGAAAACTGACGCGCAACGCACGGCGCGTGTGAAGTCCCTGCACCGTCCAAGCGCAAAAGAAATTCAAGCCTTAGAACAGGAAGTTACAGAAGTTATCAAAGATACCATTTCGCAACTCAATAATTTAAGCAGCGAAGACTTTACAAAATCTGTCGTATCTTACGATCTGAAAGATCCACAATCCAACAACATTGGGCAAATTCTCTTAGGCGTGAGCAATCTTACTCCTGAAAAACTCGACGAGGTCTTAAACGATGAAAAGACAGCTACCGAATCGATTGGTGAAGTTCTGATCAAAAAGAAATACATTACCGAAGACGAGCTCATCAATGCTTTGAGCCTGCAAACCGGGATGCCCATTGCAAAAAACCTTGAGACAGCTGAAATTCCAGAAGACTTAACTTCGAAAGTCCCCATCTCTTTTGCAAAAAAACATGCCTTGATTCCCTTTCAAAGAAAAGGCTTAGACGTCATTGTTGCAATGGCGGACCCTCGTGACCTCTCTCCGATCGATGACATACGTATTTTGCTTCAGGCCAATGTCAAACCTGCTCTGGCCAAAAAATCTGCGATTTTAGATGCGATCAACCGAGCCTACGATCGAACGTCTAAAGTGGGTGAAGGCATTGATCAGGATTTGATGGATGACCTTGAGGGCAAGGACTTAGACAATCTAAATTTAAATGAAACCCAAGACCTTTTAGATAGTGAGGACGAAGCGCCGATCATTCGTTTGGTCAACACGCTACTTTTTCGGGCCGTGAAAGAGAGAGCTTCCGATATTCATATCGAGCCTTTTGAAAAAGAAATCTCAGTTCGCTTTAGAATTGACGGCATCATGTATGAAATCATGAAGCCCCCAAAAAAAGCGCAGGCCTCCATTACCTCTCGGATTAAAATCATGGCGGATCTAGATATTGCCGAAAAACGAATCCCTCAAGACGGACGAATCAAAATCAAAATTGGGGGAAGAGACATCGACATTCGTGTATCTACTTTGCCAACCTCACACGGTGAGCGCATCGTAATGCGTTTGCTCGACACCTCCAATGTTGTTCTCAATCTTGATGATGTCGGGTTTTCCGATCGTCAGCTCACCGTCATCAAAAAAGTTGTGCATATGAGCCATGGGATTTTCTTGGTGACGGGGCCTACCGGGTCAGGGAAAACCACAACTTTGTATGCCTGTCTTTCGAGCATCAACTCTAAAGATCGAAACATCATTACAGTTGAAGATCCGGTGGAAATTCAATTGCAGGGCATTGGACAGATTCAGGTCAACCCTAAGGTCAACCTGACCTTTGCAGCGGGGCTTCGCTCGATTCTCCGTCAAGATCCAGATGTCATCATGGTCGGGGAGATCCGGGATTTAGAAACGGCTGAGATCGCCATTCAAGCATCTCTCACAGGTCACTTTGTATTTTCTACCATTCACACCAATGACGCTGCGGGATCGATCACTCGACTGATTGATATGGGCGTGGAGCCTTTTTTGGTTTCTTCCTCCCTGGTTGCAGCGATGGCGCAGAGACTTGTGCGTAGACTCTGTCCAGAATGCAAGCAGCCCTATATGCCCAGCGAATTAGAGCTGCATGAGCTGTCACTCTCCAAGGAGCAAGCCAAAGAAGGAGCCATTTTTAAACCCGTGGGCTGCGCTTCGTGCACAAACACAGGATACCAGGGTCGAATGGGGATTTATGAAATCTTGCCGATTGATGAACAGATACGAGGCCTCATCATCAAGTCCGAAGATGCAGGTGCGATCAAACGCGTCGCCGCCAAACATGGCATCAAAAACCTTCGGGATGATGGAACCTCTAAAGTGCTCAAAGGACTTACCTCTATCGAGGAAGTCCTTCGAGTCACTCAAGATGATATGGTAATTGAATAGCTCTTTGGTTTAGTCCTCAGAAACCTCTGGAGCTTCCACAGCAAGATATTCCAACGCATTCTTTAAGTTGATGATTCCATGCTGGGCAATCTCGCCGAAAGGCATCGCAAACTTATAAAAGTCACCTGCATTGGGACTATTATTGTTTATATAACTGTTCTTATAAATCCCCGATAATGCCAATACATTATCTAACTCATAAGAGGGACGTCTAAAATATGCCCGTTCCTTATCATATCTCACAGAGCTATGTTTCAATACATCCAAGATTTCTTGTGTACTTTTTTCAGGATGCAATGCCATTAGAACTGCGATCACACCACTGGTAACAGGCGCGGCCATACTCGTACCCTGAAGATACTCGTAGCGAGTATTTGGACTCTCCTCATCCTTTTCACCGGTGGAATAAGACGCATAGATTTTAACCCCAGGGGCCAATACGTCTACTCCCATTCCATAGTTTGAGAAGGAAGCATTTAATATACCTTCAGTGGTACCTTCATTTTCTTGGATGTACCCTGTTGCGCCCACATTGATCCAATAAGGGTAGCTTCCACCATCTTGATATTCACGAACCGGAAACTTCATATACCCTACAGACTCATTTCCAGCCGCGTGAACGAAAATCACACCCTTGGCCTCGGCAGATTTCACAGCCTCGTCAACCAAGCCTTTTTGAGGAGAATATCCTTTCCCAAAGCTCATGTTGATTACCCGGGCACCCCAGTCTACCGCAGTGCGAATAGCATCTGCCACATCTCTGTCTTTTTCATCTCCACCTGAAACTGCAGAAAGAGGTAGAATTTCTACCGCCCTTGGGGCATCTGATTTTCCAAAAGCAGCCTCAACAACACCGGCAATGATGCCCGAAACGTGAGTTCCATGACCGGATCGATCCTTGGTTGAAGGACTTCTTGGCGCTTGAAGCTTGTTTGCAAAACTCTGCGAGCTAAAACGACTTTTGAAAGTCTCTTTGAGCGTCTGAGCTTTATCACGAAGCATCGCAATGGTACCTTTGGTTTCATCTCCATAGTCATCTGCAAACATGATGATAGGAGTGTCTCCATAGATCTTCCCAACATTTTGGATGCGCTTAAAGGCTTCTTCAGCTTTTTCGGTAATATTGGAAGAATCAAAATATCTATTCCAATTTGATTTGGCTGCGGTATAGCCCTGATAGACTAAGATATTTTTTTCTCTTGCCCAGACCATGTTAGACTGAATTCTGTCTGACGCCCACTGATCCTCAATCAATTGCAATGAAAGAGTGTCATCTATAGGATCTACACCCAGATAAGATGCTATATTTTTGAGAGCACGGTACGCATTAGAATAAGCATAGATATCTCCATGTTTATAAATAAATTGATCAGCTCCATCGACCCAGGTCTGTGCCAATGGTTCGTCTCGATACTCTTCAACGAAGGTTAATATAGTTTTATGATTTTTCTTTTCTAGATCAGGATAAAGCTCTCCAATTCGTTTTAGAACTTTCTCTAGGTAATCCGCAGATCCTCTTAGAGCTGCGTAAGTAGAGTTATACAAATACTCTGCGTTCCCATACTCCTCAATAGCCTTCGATGTGGGATTTTTAGAGTGATATACTCTTCCTACTTCTAGACTTTCATCCTTGGCCCCGAAACCTACAAAGTTATACCCGGAGTAGTCATCCACGAGACCATTGCCATCGTTGTCGATACCATCAAGGTACCCAGGACCATTTTCCATTGGGTTTTTGTAGATATAGGAAAGCAAAGCTTCGTGATCAACATTGACGCCTCCATCAATGACAGCCACCTTAACCTTTTGCTTTGGAAAACCTATGAGCTTGGCAGTTTTAGCATCGGTTACGTCTATTCCACCAATAAAGCCTTGAGTTTCACCCTGTAAATGCCAATTGTAGTAAGATTCCCTTTGAGGATCTTCTTGAGTCTGATCCCACACCCACTCTGTGGAATATTTTCCGCCCTGTTGGAATTCTTGGGGAATATCCTGATGCCTCTTGAGAGTTCTTGAACCAAGATCCTCAACTCGATCAGGATGGACGTCAAAACCTGCAAAGCTTGTTTGGACGTAAAACAAGGCAGCCAAGGCTACCGACACTACTTTTTTATTCATATTTTTATACTCCCCCAACAACTGGAATGGATTAATGTAAAAACCTGGAAATGACACAACCATAAAAAAAAATATTTTCCAAGCCTAAAATGAAAAAAAATATTTATAGATCTTTGAACCGAACCATCTTGGTCTTTTTCCACTTCCATACAATTCCTTACAAAAAAACTCTAAACACCTTTCAGTAAAGGCTTTGGGAAGGTGCTTTTAAAAAAACCATGGCTCTACCCTTGCTTTCTTCGCCAAAACAAAGAAAGTGCATTTTTTACAAGTCACATATTTTTGTTCCCCCGATCGCTTTCTTTTCATTTTCAGATCCACATTTGATACACTGGGAATTCACATGCCCGTCTATGAATTTAAAGGCTTAAGCCGCGAAGGCAAAAATCTCAAAGGGATCATTGATGCCAACAGCCCCTCAGATGCTCGGGCCAAACTGCGCAAAGAGAATGTCTTTGTTACAGAAATTCATGAAAACATCGGAGGATCCTCTGGATCAAGCACAGGCAGGGGCACGAGTTTTGGGCAAAGCGTATCGACAGAAGACCTGGCCCTTATGACGCAGCAACTTTCAACACTCTTAAGTTCAGGCGTTCCCATGGTGGACTCTCTCTCAGCTCTAATTGAGCAAATGGAAAATGCCCGGCTCAAACGCGTGGTTTCTGAGATCAAAGGAAAGGTGAACGAGGGGGGAACGCTGGCCGATGCCATGGCGGCTCATCCTAAGATTTTTTCCAACCTCTACATCAATATGATTCGAGCCGGAGAGGCTTCGGGCCAGCTCGAAGAGGTCTTAAACAAGCTTACAACTTTTACCGAAGACCAAAACCGACTCAAGGGCAAAATTTTTTCCGCCATGGCCTACCCTATCTTTATGCTGGTTGTTGGTTTTATCGCTGTCATCATCATTTTTACCGTCGTTCTCCCCAAACTCATCGAGTTTTATGACAATTTGAACAAGGCGCTTCCCCTTCCTACGCAGATTCTGATTGGAATCAGCGAGAGCCTCACCAGCTATTGGTATATCTTTTTGGGTGTGGGACTCGCCATCATCTTTGGGACCCGTGCCTATCTTAAGTCTCCGTCTGGAAGCTACAAATTTGATCGTTTTAAACTCACCATGCCGATCTTCGGACCTCTCTTTCGCATGGTCGCCGTGGCTCGTTTTGCCAATACGCTCTCTACACTACTCTCCAGTGGAGTTCCTATTCTTGTGTCTATGGATATTGTCAAAAAAGTCATCGACAACCAAGTGATGCTAGAGGTTGTAGAAAAGGTACGGACCAACATCGCGGAGGGAGATTCCATTGCGGAACCTTTACGAAGATCCAAAGAGTTTCCTCCATTGGTCACGCATATGATTGCGGTAGGAGAAAAAACAGGGGAGCTCGAAGCCATGCTCGAAAAGGTCGCCCAAACCTACAACAACCAAGCCGAAACCAAAATTGGGGCCATTACATCTCTGATCGAACCCCTAATGATCCTAATAATGGTGGCCGTAATTGGGGCAATTGTGATAAGTGTAATGCTTCCAATTTTTCAAATGGGAAATGCTTTTTAGAAAGGAGCACATGATGCGTACACGTCATCTTCGTCGTAAAAACCTAGGGCTCACACTGGTAGAAATTGTAGCCGTAACCATTCTTTTGGCTTTGATTGCAGGGGGAGCCATCGTAGCGATCAGCGGACAAATGAAAACCGCTCGTATCAATACAGCCAAGTCTCAGATTGGGATCATTGAGAACTCCGTATCTTTATTCGAAGTCACCTGTGGGTTCAAGCCTAACGCCATTGCAGATCTAGAAAACCCTCCTACTTCCAGAAGATGTAAGGGCTATCCGGAAGAAGGCTTTTTGGAAAAGGGTGTTCCTGAAGATCCATGGAATATGGAATATAACTTTGCCAAAGAAGGATCCAAAGTCCGCATTTGGTCTAACGGCCCTGATGGAGAAGAAGGCACCAGTGACGATGTTCGAAACTGGGAAACAGACGACCTCCAAGAATAGTTTTTGATCCTTGGGTGAGGCTTTTCAAGAAGCTTCACCCAAAAACATCCCGCCTCGGAGCTCAAGTATCTCTTTCAAGCTGGCTCCAATCCATTATACTGTAGGTCTGTGATTCGAGATCGTCTACATTCACGCGTTCAAAGCGCTTTTACTTTGCTCGAGCTCATGATGGTGACGCTGCTTTTGGTTTTGGTCGCGCGCATCGCCCTCCCACAAATTTCATCCATATTGGCCCTCAACGTCAAAAGCTCTGTGATCAAAATGGTGGGGTTCTTGGAACAAGCCTATGGAGAAGCCACGCTCAGGCACAAAAGAATCCGGCTCCAATTTGATTTGGAGAATCATCAATATTGGGCCATGGAATACAGCAGGCCCGAAATCTTCCCTCTGATCACAGAAACCAGCAAACTCGATGAAGTGCTGTCCGAAATGAAAAAGAGAGTCGAAGATAAACCCAGAACCCCAGAAGAAATTCAAGCTGAAAAAGCCAAAAGATTTGCCGACAGCAGCTCTGGAGAACTCGAAAAAAAGAAGCTCCCACCGGGAATTAGCATCTCAGGAATTTTCAATGTCAGCAGCGGGGAAAAAATCGAAGGAGGGATCGTTAGCGTGGACATTTCAGCCTCCGGACTCAATCCAGAATTGCTCATTTATCTCAAACATGATTCGGGTCAAAGCTATACAGTGATTTTTCCCCCCATTACTGGAAAATCTAGAATTGAAAGAGGAGAGATTTCGGTCAATGAACTCTATGAGCTTTAACACCCGACAAGATCAAGGCTTTTCTCTGATCGAAGTTCTTGCAGCTTTTATGATTCTGGCGATTTCCATCATTGTATTTATGGAAAATCAAAGCTTAGCGCTGCGTTTGGTTGCGCGGATTGATAAGCAAAGCAAAGCCGTGACGCTTGCCAAAATCAAAATGGCACAAACCAATGCGCTCATCGAAAACAAAGGCATCTCCGTCATCAAAGAAAAAGAAAGCGGCGAGTTTGAGGGAGAAGACAATCAAGATTATAGCTGGACCGTGTACCGAAGAAATGTTCCTGCGCCTGATTTTGTCAGTCTCATGAGCAGTTTTATGGGAGGAGAGGAGGACTCAGATCAAAGTCAGCAACTAAACCAAGCCGCTCAAGGTCCTATGAAAGCGATTACAGACATCTGGGGAAAAGCTCTGCGAGAAATCGAAATTGAAGTCAATTGGAAAGAAGGTGAAACAGATCGCAGTGTAACATTATTTAGCCATTATGTAGATGATGCAGCCTTAGGACAGGTCGATGGATTTATTGGTGCATTAGGTTCTCAGCTTCAAGGCTTGGATCAAGGAGGTGGAGAGAATGAATAGCCCATTCCAAAATCAGATGCGACGCAGAGGTTTTACGCTCATCGAACTCATGATGGCTGTACTGATCTTGACCATCATCGCAAGCTATTCAGGCTCTACCCTCTATGCAACCTTTCGAACGCAGCGCCTGATCGATCAAAAAACGCAGCTCAATGATGTGGGCATTGCAATTTCACAGCGGCTGACCGAAGACCTTTCACAGATTTTCTTTGTCGAATCCTACCAAAAACTTACGTATCTAAAGTTGAGAGAATCTGGAGGGCGACCCGTATTATCTTTTACAGCGCTGTCTCACGCCTCTTCCTCCCCGGATGCAAGAGAGTCCGATCAATGTGAAGTCACCTATCGCGTCGATACATCCAAAGGCCAAAAAAAAACCAATCGCCTTCTTCGCAAAGAAAAAACATTTTTAGACGGCTACCAGGAAAATGAAGAAGACGAAGGGTTTACAGAGCTGACAAACAATCTCAGTGAGATCAGCATCGAACTTTCCTTAGATGGAGAAAAATGGGAAAACACCTGGGACAGCATGTCTCCCGCCTTTGCAAACAAAGTCCCAAAACTTGCCCGCATTCGAATGGTCCTAAGCGACGAACAAGAGCGTACGCAAAGCTTTGAAAGTTTTGTGGAGATCCCCCTTTCTGAAAATTTAAGTCTGGAACAAAAGAAAGAGCAGCAAAACACGCAAAAGAACTCATCCCAAGACGATCAAAAAGAAAATGAGGACTCTTGATGAAGCGACCTCTTTTTTATAACAAAGCCACATCAAATCGAGGAGTCGCTTTGATTTTTGTTTTGGGCGCTATAACTTTCATCGCGAGCATTGTCATTGAACTCAACTACCGAGCGCAAATTTCAAAAAACATGATGTTAAGCCAACAGGATGGAAACAAAGCCTATGAACTCGCACGTGCAGCCTACCGTTGGTCCATCTTTCGTTTGGCATTAGACAACTCTATGGACAAAGCGCCTGTAATTGCAGGAACCAACTACGGAGGAAAAAAAGACGACCTCTCAGAAATGCAATGGGCCTTTCCGCTCTCGTACCCGTTCCCCGTCACTGCAGTCCCAGATGAAAATTCAGGGGAGGCACCTGCTGAGATTTCAGATATCGGAGGATCATTTTTAAGTGCAATCACAGATGAATCTGCCAAGATCAATTTGAATGATGTGTTTTCTGGAGGAATTGGCACCAGCATCAGCTATTCTGGCGCCGCGCGCGTTCTGATCAATTTGCTCGCTTCTCCCCGTTTTCGCTACTATCTGGACAATGAGGATATATTAAATGTGTTCCATGCCATCGATGACTGGACAGATTCTGATACGCAGGTCAATCACTTAGGTGGCGCCGATGAAAACATTGAACATCTTCCAGACGGTGTAGACTACAAAATCAAAAATGGTCCCTTTTATAGCCTTGCTGAAATCCGATTACTCAAGGCCATCGATGATGATTTTTATCAAGAGCTTCTTCCCTTTGTAACCGTCTATCCCTTTGATGCAAAAACTCCACGCGTCTCAAGCTCAAGTCCAAGTGCAAAAGGAAAAATCAATATCAATACAGCGCCCGTAGAGATTTTGGCCGCTCTCTTTTCTGCCAAGGTTGTCTCTAGCAACCGTGCGAGGCTTGAATGCGCACAAAAAATTGCCTTGGCCAGAACCACACAAGCATTTCGAGGAATCTCTAAGAAAGATACGCAACCCAACCTCATCACCTTTGTGGAGAATGCCTGCAATGCCCCCGATCAAGATCAAGTGGAAGAAGCCGGCGCCTTTATCGAAAAACCTGTCAGCGATATTTTATCCGTTCGTTCCGATTTATTTAGAATCGAAGCCCAGGGCATTACGGAGCAAATGGAAAAAAGAATTGATGCAGTCGTGCAAAGGGAAGAAAAGAAACCCAAGATCCTCTATTGGAAGGTTCAATAAAACACTTTCACAACACACAAAGAAAGCCATTGTATAAGGCTTGCTTTCTCCTACCTGATCGATAGAATGGTAGGTTAACGCTACAAAAGTAGAGGGTTGATACAAAGCATGGCGCAAAAAATCATAGGATTGGACATCGGTTCATACAGCATCAAAGCAGCGCTGTTTGAAGCCAGTTTTCGAAACTATGATTTGATCAGCGTATTTCAATCCAAGCCTCTACAACTTGAGGATCTGGACCCTCAAGATCACTCGGTAGTGATTACAGAAAACATTCTCCAATTGTTTCAAAAACATCAAATTGAAAAAGCCCATGTTGTCAGTTCGATTTCTGGAAAATTTGTCAGCGCGAGATTTTTGGATTTACCCTTGCCTGCAAAGCAGATTCAAAAAATTCTTCCTTTTGAGCTCGAATCCTATGTCCCTTTTGAACTTGATGACATCCTCATTGACCACCATTTGATTCAGGGAGAAAAAACAAGAAGTCTTACCATTGCGGCTGCGACTCAAAAAGAAGTCGTCGAGAAACATTTGGAGTTGTGCCACCAGGCTCAAATTGATCCTTCCTTTGTAAGCTTTGACTCCATTTCTCTATATAATTTACATCATCACTGCCTGCATACGGAGACAGGCACCTACGCCTTAGTAGACATCGGACACACGCAAAGTTCCATTTGTATTGTTTCAAACGGGAAACTTCATTTCGTTCGGACCTTATATACTGCTGGATATGCCATGACTGAAGCAATCAAACAAGGACTAGACTTGACCACCTCACAAGCAAGCGAAGTCAAACACAATCATGGCATCGTAGAGCTTGAGCATCGAAGACTCCAAAGTGACGATCTAAAAAGACTCTCCAAAGCCATAAAAACAGTGATTGACCCTCTCTTTAGAGAAATCATGCAAACCTTTCACGCCTATAAATCTCAGGTAGATGAGCACAGTCAAAGCATTGAAAAAGTATATTTTTGCGGTGGATCTTCACTGATCAAAAATCTTCCAGAGTATTTTACGTCCTTAGTCAACATCCCTGCCAAAAGACTACCTCTTTTTGGAGATACAACCGAGTCAAACAAAAATCCTGGTGAGCCAATCTTTGCGCAGGCTGTAGGTATCGGTCTCAAATTGGCTGCAAGAGGAAAGGCCCAGGGGCAACTCGAAAGTGTCGATTTTCGACAGGGTGATTATGCTTTTGCCAAGGACCTAGGAGACCTCAAAGACAAGGTAGTATTCTACGCAACTTGGGTCGCAGTTGTTTTTGTATTTGCTCTACTTCAAGTCATATTTCATGGACAAAGTTTGAAGCATGCACTTGAAAACCAGGAAGGTAAGAGCATCGCCCTCTATCAATCCATATTCCCCGATGAACGAAAGCCTTCGAGATCCTCTTCTGCGTTTCGAGCTCTTTCAGGAAAAATGTCAGAACTACAAGCAAAACAAGAAACACTGACCTCTGGTCTCAATCAACTTACTGCTCTTGGCATCCTTCAACAAATTTCTACAAGCCTACCCGAAGCCATCAAACTTGATACAACCACGCTTTCGATCGAAAGAAACAAAATCGTTCTTAGAGGAGAGACAGATTCTTTTGCTTCTGTAGATAAAATTGTTTCCATTTTTGAAAACATTGAAGGATTTGACCGGATCGAAAAAGGAGACATTCGAGAAAACTCAGAGGGAGGAAAAAGCTTTCAAATTACAATTGTAGTAGGCGAAAAATCCGACGAAGGAGAAAGCTAAATATGGCCTCGGGAGCAAGATCCGAAATCCAAGATCAACTGGCAAATCTCAAAAGTTACTATGCCAGACTTACTGATCGAGAACGCATGATTTTTATGGGCGTATTTGCAGGTGGAGTGATTTTTGTTTTGATCTTGATCTATTCCATTTTTCTGGCCAGCAATGCATCCATCAAAGAAGAAATTCGAAAAAGCCGGAAGAGCTACAATGACATTCTTGCCCTATCGAAGGAGTATAAGGCCATGCAATCCACAGTTCAGGACATCGATCAGTTGATTCTTCGAACGCCAAAAAACTTTAGTCTGGCCACAGAACTCGAAAGCCTAGCCAAACAAAATGGCATTCAAATTGACTCGGTAAAAGAACGAAAAGGACCCCCTCACGAGTTCTATGTCGAAAATCAAGTTGTAGTGGGACTAAAAGAAGTTGGGCTCAAGTCAGTTGTTGACTTTTTATATGACGTAGAAAATTCAAGAAAACTGATGAGAGTGAGTTCACTAGAAATTCGAAGAAATTTCAAAACGCCACAACTCTTAAACGTGAACTTTATTGTATCCACATTCCAGGGTTTATAGGAGGACTGAGTGAAAGACTGGCTGAAAAAACTTTCTGTCATCAAGAAAGCATCTTCATATGTGTTCATCGGGCTAGTGGTCTTTTTAATAGGACTCGTTTTTCATTTCCCTATTGAAAAGCTATCAACACTCGCAACCAATCAAATCCAAAAGCAAACGGGACTATCCATTGAGCCAGAAGAAGTCTCTTTCTCTTTGCCTTTAGGAATCAAAGCAGAAAAAGTATTGATTCGTGGCCTTCTCATTATGGGAGAGAAAAAAAATATCTTTGTGGATGAGCTAACTCTAAACGTATCTCCATTAAGTATTGTAACCTACCCTATGAAAAAAACAGGAAGTGCCAGTTTTAGCGCTACCTATAAAAAAAGTAACATAGAAGGCAGCGTTCCCGCGAAACTTGGGACGAAGACCCTGAGCCTTGCCTTGCAAGCCGAGAAATTTAGAATTAATGAGGTTTTTCCTTTGGGAGGAATCGATCCAATGTTGACAGGTTCTGAAATTGCCATAAAATCAACTTTTGATATTTCAGTGACGCTAGAGGGGGACATGACTTCAATATCACAGGGCAACTTTTCACAAGCAGATGGCACTGCGCAGATCACCTCGACAAAAATGGATGTGAACGCGCCATTCGCAGGCCAGCTTGATTTGGACCAACTTAAAATTGATGCGAGCCTAGAAAAAGGTAAATTAGACCTCAAATCGGCCTCTCTTTTTGGGCCAAAAATTGAAGCGAAAGCCAATGGAGAAGTTCGTATCGCGCCCTATTTTCAGGGCAGTCGCATGAAATTAGAACTCAGAATCAAGGCAGATCCCAATGACCCACAGCTTGGAAGTCTCATGCCTATGATTGCCTCTATGAATGGACTCAGAATTGACTCTACCGGTAGCCTCAACATGACAATCACAGGCGCTTTTAACGACCCAACGAGAATTTCTGTGAAAGGTTTTTAACTCACATGAATGAATCCGCAGCGCAAGATCGAAGGCGACACCTTCGCATTCCCTTAGAACAAGAAGTACTCGTCGAAAGAGAGAACTTCGAAGGCATTGAAAAGGTCAATACCTTCAACTTATCTCCTGCAGGCGCTTGCCTTAGCAGCAATAAAAGCTTTGCGACAGGACAAATCGTATATTTAGAAATTAAAAACCGGGATCAGATTGACTGCATTCCCTCTATGGGAGAAGTCAAGTGGACCAAAGAGCTGCCAGAAGGCTCATGGCTTTCTGGGGTTGAGTTTCGAGGCATCTCAAGCAAATTCAAAAATCGAATTCATTCTTTCATCTTGAAAACGCAAGTTCAGAATGAAAAAAGCAATAAAAAGAGTTTCCCTTCAGAGGATAGCCAAGAGCAACTTTTTGAATACCTTGAAAAGAGTGATCCTCAGGGTACTCAAACTGATCCCTTGGAACACTTCCCAGATATGGACCAAGAGGCAGGGCCCTCCCAAGATGATTTGATTCTCCCTCAAGATACATTGATCAACACAACAAGTGTGGTCAAAGCCTTACGGGATCAAGAAGAGTCCCAAGCTCAGGTTTCATTGGTCAGTGAACCCATCGAATCAGAACTGTCAACTGATCCAATATGGCCGTGGAAAAAATTTGGAACTGCTCTTATAGTCATGATCGTACTAACAATATTTGGGTACCAATATGGAAAAAGATTTTTCGATCAGCCCAAAAACCCCTCAGACAAACTCGATCAGCTCGTTACACGCTTGTATCAGAATTCAAAAAAAACCAAGGATATTTCTCAAACTCCTGTAAGTGTGAAAAACCTACCCGGTTCGAAAGATTTTTTGGCGCAGCATCCAATAGACATGACAAAGCCCGCGAGTATTCTTCGAGATATTCAGTGGAAGGATTCAGATCAAGGAGGAAGCCTTGTGATAGAAACCAACGGGAACACCGAGGATCTCACGATAAGAAGCTTTTTCCTTTCCAAGCCTTCTCCCAGAAAAGTATTTGTCTTCGAAAAATTGACTCATGACTTTGATCAAAAAGTTTTTCCAATTTCTAAGTATGGGATTTCGCAAATCCGATTGGGAAGACACGGCAACGAAAATGAAAAAGAACTTCACTTTGTAATCGATGTGGAAAACCCCAATCTCAACTTTGTTCTTGAGAAGCAGGAAGCTCAGATCAAAATTCTAGTTTCAGACTCAGATAAGTAAGAAAGACCTAGGACAATAAGTTAAGATGGAGGCGACGGTCGGATTCGAACCGACGAATAACGGTTTTGCAAACCGGTCCCTTAACCACTTGGGTACGTCGCCCCTGCCGATCCACCACCGACTCTGTGACTTGCACACATGAAATCAAAGTAAGATCAATCAAAAACAGAAAATGGAGCGGGAGAAGGGATTCGAACCCTCGACCCTCACGTTGGCAACGTGATGCTCTACCAGCTGAGCTACTCCCGCTCAAAAAGCTCTCCCTAGCTATATAAGTGAGAAAACCCTGTCAAGTTTTATAGAGCTGCTTGCCATCTTGGCGCTGCTTTTCTTCATATAACGCGTCGCATATTCTTGAGATTGAAAAACTCCTTAGACCTGCTTCCCTAAAAGATGTTATAATATTTTAAGAAGGAAATGTTTATGTGGGTTGGCTTTTCAGAGAGAGGTTTTCTGAGGCTCTTTGCTCCTTGTTGCTCCCACATATAAATGTTGTCTACAAACCAAGAGCCATAGAAAAATCAGCTCTTCTTGCGTATGCTAGAGCTTAGAGAATATACATTGCCATGAAACTACAAAAAGCTTTTTCCTTGTTTAGAATTCTTGCTGCTGTCATTGGAATTGTATCCTTAAGCGGCGCCATTTTGTATACCACAAGTCCAGTTGTTGTAAGCTTTGCAACCAGCTTAGACCTGGAACTCCCCTGGAAACAAGCTGAGCTCAAGAAATTAGATCGAGTACTCTATTACATCGACCAGAGCTATTTTGATCCAGAGAGAATCGACTATCAGAATATGCTTCGCAAAGCCCTCAATACCCTTTCGCTTAAAATTCCAGAAATGAATGTCAGGTACAAGACCTCTCGCAATGCAGTCATTGAAGTTGCAGGACAAAAAAAAGAAATCGATATTCGAGTACCCCAATCCTCAGCACTGGCATTGAAGATTAGAGATGTTTTACCTTTTATCTTCAAAAACCAGGAAGAAAAGAAAGCGACCATCGCAGATTTAGAAGAATGGGCCATCCACGGCATTTTAGATACATTGGACCCTCATTCGAATTTTCTTTCCAAGGATGTCTATGATGAAACTCGAGTGGGAACCTCTGGAAAGTTTGGAGGGTTGGGTATTGTCATTGGAATTCGCGACTCTAAACTTACAGTCATTTCTCCCTTGGATGGAACTCCTGCCACTGCAGCTGGAATTCAAGCATCTGATATCATTACAAAAATTGAAAAGGAATCCACTGTGGGCATGACATTGACAGAAGCTGTAGATCGCATGAGAGGCGATCGAGGAACAGATGTCACCATCACAATATCACGAAAGAACTGGAAAGAGCCTCGAAATTTCAAACTCACAAGAGCAGAAATTAAACTTGTTGCCGTAGAGTCCGCTCTCCTTCCACAGGATATCGGATACCTTAAAATCAAAAGCTTTCAAGGCAACTTATCCAAGGATGTTCAAAACCACCTAGACAAACTGCACGCCTCGAGCAAGCAAAAGTTGCGGGGTTTGATTCTAGATCTTCGAAACAATCCCGGGGGACTCCTCGACGAAGCCATCAAAGTTTCTGATCTTTTTCTTGAGGAAGGAACCATTGTAAGCACTGTGGGAATGCAAAACCGTGTTCGCAATGTAGAACGCGCTCGCAAAGCCAAAACAGAGCCGCCGTATCCTATGATTGTACTAGTCAATGAGGGAAGTGCCAGTGCCTCCGAAATTGTCGCAGGAGCCTTACAGAGAAACGGTCGTGCTTTGATTGATGGAAAACGCACCTTCGGGAAAGGAACCGTTCAATCCATCTATGAGCTTCCTCAAGACTCAGCGGTCAAGCTTACAATCGCAAAGTACAAAACCCCAGGAGATATTTCGATTCAATCTTTGGGCATCGTAGAGGACACCAGCATTGTTCCTGCCATCATCAATAAAAATGAAATTATTTTTGGAGAAAGAGAGGATAACTATGGGGAGGCCTCTCTAGAGCGTCATTTTTCAAATCTCGACAACCCCAGCATATCCCTCGAACCTCTAGATCGAATTGAATACTTGTTTGAAGAAAAAGAAGTCGACGAAAATGAAGATAACGTGCGTGGAGAATATCAGTTTTCTTCCTTGAGCAATGATCAGAAACGAGCCAAGCTTTTTGAGGATTTCAATACAAGATTTGCTTTTGAAGTTTTGTCCCACGCAAGCAGTCCTCAAAGAGGAAAAATGATTGCACTCTCTAAAAACATTGCCAAACGTTGGAGAGCCATAGAGGACACAAAAATAGAAAAGGCATTTGCTGCATTAGGCATTGATTGGTCCAAAAAACCTGAAGAATCTTCTGCAATCAAGGGCTGCAAAGCTCCGAAATTCAGCTATAGCCTGAGTCCAAAAAAAGAAGTTTTTGAAACCGGAGATACAATTCATATTCAAGCGGTTCTGAAGAATCAAGGCCCCTGTGACCTCTATCAAACCAAAGCTCAACTGAGCTCAGAAAACTCTATTTTTGATGGGCAAACCTTCTACTTTGGAAAAATTGCATCGGGTCAAAGCCTGAGCAAAGAAATAGATGTCAAGATTCCCAACTATGTAGTGACCAACTTATCTAAAGTCGATTTTGACTTCGAAGAAAGCGCCGGTTTCGTCCCAAGATCTCAATCCTTTTGGATTCCGATCCAAAGAAAAAACCAGCCAAAATTTGTGTTTCACTATGACTACAAAAAAAAGGGAAAAGACCTTGAACTCAACATTCATGTAAAAAACATTGGTAAGGCTCCTCTCATTGACTCTTTTGTCACAGTCTCACAAAGTGACTCATACAAATCTCTAAAACTCAAAAGCTCTAGAAAAACTCTACAAAAACTTAACCCTGGTGAAGAAGAAAAAGTTTCTTTTGACCTCAAACTTCCCGAAATGGAACAGCCTTCCTATGGTCTTTCTGTAAGTATTGCCGACTTAGACTATCGAGAATTTATCGTAA